>NZ_JBYSZY010000016.1:0-121539 GCF_058787635.1 Variovorax sp. FW305-3-2-15-B-LB1
GGTGTGCGGCCGATCAACAGCCGCACTGCCCAACGCTCACGTCGATGGGGTGCCTTGCGCAGCGAAATCAAGGAGGAGGCCGCAGGCCGGAGGACATTCGCGGAGCAAGGCTCCCCGTCGGCGGGAGCGTCGCCCTGAATGTCAGGCGCTCAACCCGCCAACCCGACGTACACGTTCTGCACGTCGTCATTCGCATCGATCACGGCAAGAAACGCCTCGACCTCTTCCAGGTCAGCCGCACTCAGGCTCGCCGGATCGACCGGGTTCTTCGGCCGATAGCCCAGCTTGGCCGACAGCACGGTGAAGCCCTGGGCCGGCAGTGCGCGGCTCACCAGGTCGAGGTCGGCGGGCTCGGTCAGGAACAGGGTGGTGCCGTCTTCGGCGCCCGGCTCGAAGTCCTGCGCGCCGGCTTCGATGGCGGCCACTTCGGCGTCGGCGTCCTTGCTGGCGGGCTCGGCTTCGATCATGCCGAGGTGGTCGAAGTCCCAGGAGACCGAGCCGGAGGTGCCGAGCTGGCCCTTGCGGAACAGCACGCGCATTTCAGGCGCGGTGCGGTTCACGTTGTCGGTCAGGCACTCGACCATCACGGCCACGCGGTGCGGGGCGAAGCCCTCGTACATGACGTGGTCGAAGTGCACCGCCTCGCCCGTGAGGCCGGCGCCCTTCTTGATGGCGCGGTCGAGCGTGTCCTTCGGCATCGAGACCTTGCGGGCCTGCTCGACGACCAGCCGCAGCCGTGCGTTCGAGGCCGGGTCGGGGCCGTTGCGCGCGGCGATCATGATTTCCTTGGCCAGCTTGCCGAACAACCGGCCCTTGGCATTCGCGGCCACGTCCTTGTGCTTGGCTTTCCATTGCGCGCCCATGTCTGCATTCCTTGGTGTTGTGGGGGGCGGCGAAACGCCGCAGCCCCCGAGGATGCCACGAGCCGGGGGCCGCGCCCAGCCGGCCCCCTTCCGCCGTCAGGGGCGCCCCGTCTGCCCGCCCTCCTCCGGCGCGAGGCTCACCCACAGGGCCGCGCCCACGATCAGCAGGCCGCCGGCCCAGCCCCAGGCGCCGATGCGCTCGCCCAGCCCGAGCGCCGCGATGGCCGCGCCGAACACCGGTTCGCTGCCCATGAGCAGCGACACCCGGCTCGGGCTGCTGCGCGAGGCGGCGTGGTTCTGCGCGAAAAAGGCGAACACGGTGCACAGCAGCACGAGATACGCCATGCCCCACCAGAAGCCGACCGTGGCGGGTGGCAGGTGCCAGGCGCGCCCGCCCGACGCGGCCAGCAGCGACAGCGCCGCCGCGCCCAGCGCCATCACGCCGGACTGCACGGCCGTCAGCGTGAGCGCCGGCAGGTTGTGGCGGGCGGCCAGGCGGCGCGTGAGGCACACCATGACGGCGCGCAGGAAGGCGGCGGCGAGCATGAGCGCATCGCCCCACCCCATCGACAGGTCGGCAAGCGAGGGCGCCGAGAGCAGGGCCGCGCCCACGGCCGAGAGCCCGGCCGCCCAGAACACGCGCCGCGCGGGCCGCCGGCCCAGCAGCCACCACTCGACGAAGGGCGTGATCGCCACGCACAGGCTGATGAGGAAAGCGGCGTTGCTCGCCAGGGTCAGCGAGACGCCGAAGGTCTCGCACAGGAAGATGGCGAGCAGGTTGGCGCCCAGCAGGCCGCCCACGGCGAGCCCCTGGCGCCACTGCGGGTCACGCCACAGCGGCCGCAGCGCCGGCAGCAGCACGAGAAAGGTGAGGCCGAAGCGCAGCGCGACGAATTCGAGCACGGGCAGCTGCTGCGTCGCCTGCTTGGCCACGGCATAGCTGCCGCCCCAGACCGCCGCCACGAGCAGCAGCATGAGTTCGGCCGGGCCGAAGCCGGCCGTCCACGACCCGCGCCCCGCCGGGACCGCACCTTGCAACGCCTTTGAATCCATACTGTCTGCCCGCGGCCCGGGGCGCCTGAAAGAAGAAGAGAAGGCGCATTGTTCCGGGCGGCACCAGGGCCGCACAGCCGTCGGCCGGAACAGGACTCTTGCGTGGTCGGAACGAATTCATTTCTCAAGGTGCTGCCCGAGATGGTCACCTTCGTGCGGGTCGCCGAACGGGGCAGCTTCTCGGCCGCCGCCGACCTGCTGGGCATCACGCCCTCGGCCGCGAGCCGGCAGGTGAAGCGGCTCGAACAGGAGATCGGCGTGCAGCTGCTGCAGCGCACCACGCGCCAGCTGCGGCTCACGGAGCCCGGTGCCGAGGCTTTTGCACGCTGCCGCGAGCTGGTGGCGGCGGCGCAGGGCGCGATGGACATCGGCGCGCAGTTCGCGCGCACGCCCACCGGCCGGGTGCGCCTGAGTGCGCCGAAGGCCTTTGCGCGGCGCGTGCTGCACCCCCACCTGCTCGACTTCCTGCGCGCCTATCCGGAAGTGGACGTGCAGCTGATCGTGGCCGACCGCGACATCGACCCGATCCGCGAAGGCGTCGACCTCGTGGTGCGGCTGACCACGGCGCCGCCCGAGGGGCTGGTGGCGCGGCAGCTGATGGCGGTCGAGCACATCCTGTGCGCCACGCCGGCCTACCTGGCGCGCCACGGCGCCATCGCGCACCCGCACGACCTGCGCGCGCACAGCTGCCTGTCGCTGGGCGAGCACGAGCGCGACAACCACTGGCGCTTTCGAAAGGACGGTGAAGACGAGGTCGAGGTGGTGGTGGACGGCCGCTACGTCTGCAACCACAGCGAGATGCGGCTCGATGGCGCGCTCGCGGACCTGGGCGTGGCCTGCGTGCCGGCCTTCACGGCGCGCGAGGCGCTGGACGACGGCCGCGTGGTGCGCGTGCTGCCCGACTGGGCGCTGCAGGGCGCCTACCAGGGGCACGCGTGGCTGATGTACCCGCCCAGCCGCTACCTGCCGCCCAAGTGCCGGGTGCTGGTCGAGCACCTGCTCAGCGCGGTGCCTTCCCCGTGAGCACGCGCACGGCTTCGGGCAGCGAGTGGACCTGCGGCATGAAGTGGTCGATGAGCGCGCCCAGCGCCACCGCGCAGACCACGGCCCCCAGCAGCGGCTTCCAGGTGAGCCGCACCGCCGCCATGAGCCAGCCTTCGCGCGCCACGCGCACCGCGGCGCGGGCCGACACGTAGGAAAAGGCGACCTCGATCGCCACGGCCAACAGCGCGTCCCAGCTGAAGTACAGCAGCACCAGCGAGCCCGCGCCGAGCACGACGGCCACGCACAGCAGGAAGATGGCGAGCACCGGCACGACGATGATCGCGCCTTCGTCGGCGCTGCCCGCGGCGTCGAGCGCGCCGCTGGCCACGTCGGAGAGTGCGCTGCCGCCGTCGGCGGCGTCGGGCGCGCATCCATGATCGCTGGAGCCGTCGGCACCCAGGTCCGCATCGGGCGCCTCGAACTCGGTGCGCCGCTCCACCAGCCGCTGCGCCCACCAGCGCAGCACGCACAGGTACCCGACATAGCCCACGCCGAGCGTGACGAGGTAGCGCGCGGCCAGCGACTCGACGTGCAGCAGGTGCATCTGCAGCGCCGAGACGCCCCACATCAGCAGCAGCGTGAAAGTGCCGATCAGCAGGCCGTGCGTGCGCAGGCTGTGATCGCGGTGCAGGTCGCGTTCGACCTGCGTTTCCCACAGGCGCACGGAGCGCCAGTTGGAAAGAACCTTCACGTCATTCGTCGGCGGGTGCGAAGGGCACCCGCGGCGCGACCGCGCACATGAGTTCGTAGCCGACGGTGCCGGCGGCCTGCGCCACCTCGTCGATCGGCAGCACCGCGCCGGTCAGGGCCGAGCGGCCCCACAGCGTGACCTCGGCGCCGAAGGCGGCGTCGGGCACGGGCGTGAGGTCGACGGTGATCATGTCCATGCTCACGCGGCCCACCATGCGGGTGCGCACGCCGTTCACCAGCACCGGCGTGCCGGTGTCGCAGTGGCGCGGGTAGCCGTCGGCATAGCCGACCGCCGCGATGCCGATGGTGAGCGGGCCGTCGGCCGCAAAGCGCGAGCCGTAGCCGATGGTGTCGCCGGCCTTCAGCGTCTGCACCGAGATGAGCCGGGTCGACAGCGTCATGGTCGGCTGCAGCTGCCAGTGCGCCGCGTCGTGTTCGGGGAAGTCGGGGGCGCTGCCGTACAGCACGATGCCGGGGCGCACCCAGTCGCCGCGCGTGCGCGGCGCATGGCGCAGCGTGGCCGCGCTGTTGGCGATGGAGCGCTCGCCGGGCAGGTCGCGCGTGGCGCGCTCGAACACCTCGAGCTGGTGCTCGATGCCGCGCGGGCCGTCGGCGTCGCTGAAGTGCGTCATGAGCGAGATCTCGTCGACCTGCGGGAGCGCATTGAGGCGCGTCCAGGCCGAGCCGAAGCGCTCGGGCGAGAAGCCCAGGCGGTTCATGCCGGAGTTCATCTTCAGGAACACGCGCTGCGGCTTGAGGGTCTTGTGGGCCGCGAGCATGTCGATCTGCTCGTCGCAGTGCACCGAATGCCACAGGTCCAGGCGCGAGCACAGCTCCAGGTCGCGCGCGTCGAACACGCCTTCGAGCAGCAGCACCGGGCCGCGCCAGCCCAGCGCGCGCACGCGCTCGGCCTCGGCCAGATCGAGCAGCGCAAAGCCGTCGGCGCCGCGCAGGCCTTCGAAGACACGCTCGATGCCGTGCCCGTAGGCGTTGGCCTTGACCACGGCCCAGACACGGGCGTCGACGGCCGAGCGGCGGGCGCGGTCGAGGTTGTGGCGCAGGGCGGCGGTGTGGACGGTGGCGAGGATGGGGCGCGGCATGGCGGATGTTGGGGTGGTTTCAGACCACGTTTTAGCATCTTCGGGAATGGGGTCGAATCCCGTGGGGATGCCTGAATTCGCGTCGTACCCCCATGCTATAACCGCCCATTCGCGCCTGACGCGACACTTTTTCACTACCGCCAGCAGACCCTCTGGCCAGCCAGCCCATCGATGAAGCGCGGTTTTTACACGATCATGTCGGCCCAGTTCTTTTCGTCGCTGGCCGACCAAGCGCTTTTCGTCGTTGCCGTCGATCTCATGCGAAGTTCGGGCGCCCCCGAATGGCAGCGGGCCGCCCTGGTGCCGATCTTCGCGGTCTTCTATGTGGTGCTGGCCCCGCTGGTGGGCGCCTTTGCCGACGCGCTGCCCAAGGGCAAGGTGATGTTCATCAGCAACGCGATCAAGGTCGTGGGCTGCCTGATGATGCTGTTCGGCTCGCACCCGCTGCTGTCGTATTCCATCGTGGGCCTGGGCGCCGCGGCCTACTCGCCGGCCAAGTACGGCATCCTCACCGAGTTGCTGCCGTCGTCGCAGCTGGTCAAGGCCAACGGCTGGATCGAAGGGCTGACCATCGCCTCGATCCTGCTGGGCATCGTGCTCGGCGGCATGCTGGTGGGCCATGCGGTGTCCAGCCAGCTGCTGCTCATCGACCTGCCGTTCATCGACACCGGCATCGACTCGCCGGCCGAAGCCGCCATTGCGGTGCTGATCTTCGTCTACGTGCTCGCGGCCTGGTTCAACACCCGCATCCCGCACACCGGCGTCGAGATGCGCCCGCTGCGCTCCAATCCCGAGCAGAGCATGGTGCGCAACCTGGCCGGCCTGCTGCCCGACTTCTGGCATTGCAACGCCCGCCTGTGGCGCGACCGGCTGGGCCAGATCTCGCTGGCGACCACCACGCTGTTCTGGGGCGCGGGCGGCAACCTCAAGTACATCGTGCTGGCCTGGGCCGCCGTGGCGCTCGAATACAACACCACCCAGGCCTCGGCGCTGACCGGCGTGGTCACCATCGGCACCGCGGTGGGCGCCATCGTGGCCTCGATGTACATGCGGCTGGACATGGCCACGCGCGTGATCCCCATGGGCATCGCGATGGGCCTGATGGTGATCTGCATGAACTTCATCGGCAACGTCTGGCTGGCGGTGCCGTTCCTGATCATCCTGGGCGGCCTGGGCGGCTTCCTGGTGGTGCCGATGAACGCGCTGCTGCAGCACCGCGGCCACAACCTGATGGGCGCGGGCCGCTCCATCGCCGTGCAGAACTTCAACGAGCAGGCCTGCATCCTTCTGCTGGGCGGCTTCTACAGCGTGTGCACGGGCCTGGGCCTGTCGGCCTACGGCGCGATCAGCGCCTTCGGCCTCGTGGTGGCCGGCTGCATGTGGATCATCAAGCGCTGGCACGAGAACAACCTCAAGAAGTATCCTGAGGAAGTCGAGCACCTCCTCGCGATCGCCCGCAGCGACAAGCACCACTGATTTCGCGCGACCGCGTTGGTGCAATGGCCGGCGCGCCGAGCGCCCCCACTCCAACGCCCCATGCCCGCCCTCGCCCTGATGTTCAACGCCTTCGTGTGGGGCGTGTCCTGGATTCCGTTCCGCCAGATCGCCAGCCACGGCCTGCATCCACTGTGGACCACCTGCCTGATCTACCTCGTCATCGCCACGGCGATGGGCCTCGTGCGCCGGCACGCCTGGAAGGCCTTCGCCACGTTCCCGATGCTGGTGGCGCTGGGCCTGGCGGCGGGCTTCACCAACGTGGGCTTCAACTGGGCCGTCACGCAGGGCGACGTGGTGCGCGTGGTGCTGCTGTTCTACCTGATGCCGCTGTGGAGCGTGCTGCTGGCCTGGCTGCTGCTGGGCGAGCGGCCCACGGGCGGCGCGCTGATGCGCGTGGCGCTGGCGCTCACCGGCGTGGTGGTGGTGCTGAAGGCGCCGGGCACCGACTGGCCGGTGCCCTCGAGCCTGCCCGACTGGCTGGGCGTGGCGGCGGGCTTCGGCTTTGCCGTGACCAACATCGTGCTGCGTCACCTGCGGCATGCGCCGGGCGAGTCGCGCGCGCTGGCCATGTTCTGGGGCTGCACGGTGGTGGCGGGCGTCGGCGCGGTGAGCGGCACCGCGTTCGGCGGCATCGATTCACCGCTGCTCGCCTCGCCGGGCTGGCTGGGCTGGGCCGCGCTGCTGGGCACGGGCTTCATCGTCGCCAACGTGTGCCTGCAGTACGGCGCGCCCAAGCTGGCGGCCAGCGCGACCTCCGTGATCATGCTGTCGGAAGTGCTGTTCGCCAGCGTCTCGTCGGTGGCGCTGGGCGCGTCCACCATGAACTCGCGCATCCTCGTCGGTGGCGCGCTGATCGTGCTGGGCGCGGTGTGGTCGGCGTTTGCGCGAACCCCGCCCGCGCGCGATGATGGCGTTTCCGCGTCCACCTGAGGAGCTCTCTCCATGACCAGCGTCTACGACTTCCAGGCCACCCGCATCGACGGCAAGCCGGTGAAGCTCTCGACCTTCCGCGGCAAGGTGCTGCTGATCGTCAACACGGCGAGCAATTGCGGCTTCACGCCGCAGTTCGAAGGCCTGGAAGCGCTGCACGAAAAGTACGCCGACCAGGGCCTCGCGGTGCTGGGCTTTCCCTCCAACCAGTTCGGCGGGCAGGACCCGGGAACCAACGAGGAAATCGGCGCCTTCTGCATGACCAACTACGGCGTGAGCTTCCCGATGATGGAGAAGATCGACGTCAACGGCAGCAACGCGCTGCCGCTGTACCAGTGGCTCACCAAGGAAAAGCCGGGCCTGCTGGGCAGCACGGCCATCAAGTGGAACTTCACCAAGTTCCTGGTCGGGCGCGACGGCGCGGTGCTCAAGCGCTATGCGCCGCTGGACACGCCGGCCTCGCTCACGCGCGACATCGAGGCGGCGCTGGCCGCCGGCTGAGTTCAGAAGCGGAAATCGGCGCTCTTCGGCGCGCCGCCGACCGTCACGGTCTGGCTCTTGGTTTCACCTGTCGAGGTGCTCACGTCGATCACGTAGCGCCCCGCCGGCACGTCGATGAGGCACACCGGGCCGGTGGCGGTGAAGGCCATGGCGGCGGACGAGTTCGCGTCGCCGCCCTTGATCGCGACGTTCAGGTTGGCCAGGTACGCCCCGTCGGCGCGCGCGAACAGCAGCGACAGCGGGTGGTTCTTCATGGCGGCGCGCATGGCGTTCGACTCGTCGGAGCCGATGCCCCCGCACACATAGCGCGTGGTGCCGATGCCCTGCCAGGGCGGCAGGGCCGAGGGCGGCTGCTGTGCCTGCGCGGCCAAGGTGCCTGCGATGCAGGCAGCGGCCAGCAATGCGCGGCGCAGCGGAAAAGCAGAAACGAAAGACATGGCACGAACTCCTTGCAGCGTCTTCGGTTCGCCATGATGCGCCCCGATGCGCGGTGCGCACGTCGGACGGCAACGTACCCTGCCGTGCGCGCGCGCCCTACCCTGCGGGCGTCTGCAGCGCCGCGTCGAGCAGCTCGACCCAGTGCCGCACGGGCGTGTCGCCGCTGCCGCTTTGCAGGTGCGTGATGCAGCCGATGTTGGCCGAGGCGATGGTGGTGGGCTGCAGCTGCTTCAGGTGGCCGAGCTTGCGGTCGCGCAGCGGGTAGGCCAGCTCGGGCTGCAGCACCGAATACGTACCGGCCGAGCCGCAGCACAGGTGCGATTCATTCATCGCCACGCGCACGTCGAAGCCGAGCGCGCGCAGGTGCGTCTCGACGCCGCCGCGCAGCTTCTGGCCGTGCTGCAGCGTGCAGGGCGGGTGGTAGGCGACCACGCCTTCGGGTGCGCGCACACGGCCCTGCAGCGCGGGCACGAGCTCGGGCAGCAGCTCGCTCAGGTCGCGCGTGAGGGCGCTGATGCGCGCGGCCTTGGCGGCATAGGCCGCGTCGTGCTGCAGCAGGTGGCCGTACTCGCGCACGGTGACGCCGCAGCCCGAGGCGTTCATGACGATCGCCTCGACCTCGTTGCCTTCGACGAAAGGCCACCATGCGTCGATGTTGGCGCGCATCTGCGCCTTGCCGCCGTCCTGGTCGTTGAGGTGGAACTTCACGGCGCCGCAGCAGCCCGCCTTGGGCGCAATCACCGCTTGAATACCGGCGGCGTCGAGCACGCGCGCGGTGGCGCTGTTGATGTTCGGCGCCATCGACGGCTGCACGCAGCCCGCGAGCATCAGCACCTTGCGCGCATGCGTGGCGGTGGGCCAGCGGCCGGCGTCCTGCTTGGCGGGCACCTTGGCCTTCAGTGCTTCGGGCAGCAGCCCGCGCACGGATTGGCCGAGCTTCATCGCGGGGCTGAACAGCGGCGACGGCAGCGCCTCCTTCAGCAGCCAGCGCGTGGCCGACTCCACGGCGGGGCGCGGCACTTTCTCGTCGACGATCTTGCGGCCGATGTCGACCAGGTTCCCGTACTGCACGCCGCTCGGGCAGGTGCTCTCGCAATTGCGGCAGGTGAGGCAGCGATCGAGGTGCAGCTGCGTGCTGCGCGTGGGCGCGTGGCCTTCGAGCACCTGCTTGATGAGGTAGATGCGCCCGCGCGGGCCGTCGAGCTCGTCGCCGAGCAGCTGGTAGGTCGGGCAGGTGGCGGTGCAGAAGCCGCAATGCACGCACTTGCGCAGGATGGCTTCGGCTTCGCGGCCCGCGTCGGTGTCGCGGAATTCGGGGGCTAGTTCGGTTTGCATCGCGGGGGTGTCGTTTCTTTTCTTATTGGTCGCCTGCGAAGAGCCGGCCGCGGTCGAAGACCCCGTGCGGGTCGAACTCCTGCATCAGCGCGCGATGGATGCGTGCCACTGGCGCGCTCAGTGCGCCGAAGCGCGGCACCTGGCAGTCCGCCGCTTGCGCCGCGGGCACACGGAACAGCGTGGCGTGGCCGCCCGCTGCCTGCGCGGCCTCGCGCAAGCGCGCAGCCTGCGCGGGCGGCGCGAGGTACCAGCGCTGCCCGCCGTGCCACTCGACCAGCGGCGCGGCGCAGCCGTCGATGGCGATCACCGGCGCGGTCTGCGGCACCGACAGCCGCCACAGCGCCAACGCACCGTCGGCGTCGAGTGCGAACCAAGGCATGCGCTGGTCGCGCAGCGCGGCCCAGCCGGCGGCCGCGCGCACCGGGTCCTGGCGTTCGCCGCCGAGTTGCGCGCAGGCCGCTTCGACGGCCGCCACGGCGCCGCGCAGCCGCAGGCGCAGCACGCCCGCGCCGGGCGCGTGTTCGAACCAGCTGCTCGCGTTCAGCGGCAGCGGGCGCCCGCCCCACTCGTTGAGCAGGCGCAGCGCATCGGCCTGGCTGCAGGCGAAGGCGAGCGTGGCCTCGGCGGGCGCCACGGGCAGCACCTTGAGGCTCACTTCGGCGATCACGCCCAGCGTGCCGAGCGAACCGGCCAGCACGCGCGAGACGTCGTAGCCCGCGACGTTCTTCATCACCTGGCCGCCGAAGCTCAGCACCTCGGCGCGGCCGTTGATGAGCGTGGTGCCGAGCACGTAGTCGCGCACCGCACCCACGCTGGCGCGCGACGGGCCGCTGAGGCCGGCAGCGACCATGCCGCCGACGGTTCCGCCGGCATCGAAGCACGGCGGCTCGAACGGCAGGCACTGGCCTTGTTCAGCGAGTGCGGCCTCGAGCTCGGCCAGTGGCGTGCCGGCGCGCACGGTGACGACCAGCTCGCTCGGCTCGTAGCTCGTGATGCCGGCGAGCGCGCGCATGTCGAGCAACTCGCCGCGCGGTGGCTGGCCATAAAAATCCTTGGTGCCACCGCCGCGCAGGCGCAGCGATGTGGCATCGGCCGCGGCGGCGCGCACGCGCTCGACGACCTGCTGGAGGGCGGTATCCGTGTTCATGAAGCTCTCAGAATCTCGGCAGGTCGGGATGCGCCAGCCGGCCGCCGCGCACCACTTCCTTGCCGTACTCGGCGCAGCGCTGCAGCGTGGGAATCACCTTGCCGGGGTTGAGCAGCCCGGCGGGGTCGAAGGCGCGCTTGATGCCGAACATCTGCTCGTTCTCGGCCGCGGTGAACTGCACGCACATGCTGTTGAGCTTTTCGACACCCACGCCGTGCTCGCCCGAGACGGTGCCGCCCATGGCGACGCTGGTCTCGAGGATGTCGGCGCCGAACAGCTCGCAGCGGTGCAGCTCGTCGGGGTCGTTGGCGTCGAACAGCACCAGCGGGTGCAGGTTGCCGTCGCCCGCGTGGAACACGTTGCAGCAGCGCAGGTTGTATTTCTTCTCCATCTCCTGGATCGCCAGCAGGATGTCGGCGAGCCGCTTGCGCGGGATGGTGGAGTCCAGGCACATGTAGTCGGGACTGATGCGGCCCGACGCCGGGAAGGCGTTCTTGCGGCCGCTCCAGAATTTCATGCGCTCGTCTTCGCTGGTGCTCACGGCGATGGCGGTGGCGCCGCAGCCGCGCAGCACCTCGGTCATGCGGCCGATCTCTTCTTCCACTTCTTCCGGCGTGCCGTCCGATTCGCACAGCAGGATGGCGGCGGCGTCGAGGTCGTAGCCGGCGTGCACGAAGTCTTCGACGGCAGCGGTCATGGGCTTGTCCATCATCTCCAGGCCGGCCGGAATGATGCCCGCCGCGATCACCGCCGCGACCGCGTCGCCGGCTTTGCGCACGTCGTCGAAGCTGGCCATGATGCAGCGCGCCAGCTGCGGCTTGGGCACGAGCTTGACCGTGACCTCGGTGGTCACGGCCAGCATGCCTTCGCTGCCGATGGCCAGCGCAAGCAGGTCGAGCCCCGGCGCATCGAGCGCCTCGCCGCCGAATTCGATCGCTTCGCCCTCGGCCGTGAAGCCGCGCACGCGCAGCACGTTGTGCAGCGTGAGGCCGTACTTCAGGCAGTGCACGCCGCCCGAGTTCTCGGCCACGTTGCCGCCGATGGTGCAGGCGATCTGGCTCGACGGGTCGGGCGCGTAGTAGAGGTTGAAGGGCGCGGCGGCCTCGCTGATCGCGAGGTTGCGCACGCCGCACTGCACGACGGCCGTGCGGCTCACGGGGTCGACCTTCAGGATGCGGTTGAACTTGGCGAGCGACAGCGTCACGCCCAGCGCGTGCGGCATGGCGCCGCCCGAGAGTCCGGTGCCGGCGCCGCGCGCCACCACGGGCACGGCCAGCGCATGGCAGGCGCGCAGCACGGCGGCCACCTGCGCCTCGGTCTCGGGCAGGGCCACCACCAGCGGGCGCTGGCGGTAGGCCGTGAGGCCGTCGCACTCGTAGGGCGTGGTGTCCTCGGCGTGCCAGATGAGCGCATGCGCGGGCAGGTGCGCCTGCAGCGCCCGCACCACCTGCGCCTGGCGCTCCGCCTTCGACAGCTGTGCGTGCTGGTCGGTCGTGACGGGAGCATTCATGGCGGGAACAACTTTCAGCGGACGACCATCAGGGTGAATGGCCACACATAGGCCTGCAGCGTCACGTACAGGCCGACCAGCGAGGCCAGCGCGATCGAGTGGAAGAACACGTAGCGCAGGATGTCGCCTTCGTGATTGAACCACCGCGTGGCGGTGGAGGCCACCACGATCGACTGGGCGTCGATCATCTTACCCATCACGCCGCCCGAGCTGTTGGCCGCGCCCATGAGGTTGGGCGCCAGGCCCAGCTGCTCGGCCGCGACCTTCTGCATGCCGCCGAACAGCACGTTCGAGGCGGTGTCGGAGCCGGTCATGGCCACGCCGATCCAGCCCATGAGCGTGCCGAAGAAGGGATAGAACACGCCGGTGTTGGCGAACGCCAGGCCCAGCGTGGTGTCGGTGCCCGAGTAGCGCGTGAGCGTGCCCAGCGCGAGCATCAGCACGATGGTCATGAGCGAGTAGCGCACCATCCAGAGCGTGCGCACGAAGGTGCGCACGATCTCGACCGGGTTGTACTTCATGAACAGCGCGCTCACGATCGCCGACAAGAGGATGCCAGTGCCCGTGGCCGACAGCAGGTTCAGCACGTACACCGCGCCTTCCTTGGTGGGCGCGGTGACCACCGGCGGCATCTTCTCGATCAGGTTGTGCAGCCCGCCCATCGGGAACGAGGGCGCGAAGACGCCGTTGAGCGCGGTCTTCACCGAGGGCAAGCCCCAGATGAACACGAACACCGAGAGGATCACCCAGGGCATCCACGCGCGCACCAGCGCCTCGCGGCTGTGCACGACGATGGCCGCCGGCGGCTTGGCCTCGTGCGCGCTCACGTCCTTGCCGCGCAGCGAGGGCGAGCGCCACACGTTCTTGGGCTGCCACACGCGCAGGAACAGCACCAGGCTGGCCATCGACACGATGGCCGCGATGATGTCGACCAGTTCGGGGCCGATGAAGTTCGACACCAGGTACTGCGGCACCGCGAACGACACCCCGGTGACCAGGATGGCGGGCCACACTTCCATCATCGCCTTGCGTCCGGCGAAGGCCCAGACCAGCCAGAACGGCACCAGCAGCGAGAAGAACGGCAGCTGCCGGCCGATCATCGCGGTGACTTCCATCAGGTCGTAGCCGTGCACCTTGGCCAGCGTGATCACCGGCGTGCCGAGCGCGCCGAAAGCGACCGGCGCGGTGTTGGCGATCAGCGAGAGGCCCGAGGCGGCCAGCGGCGAGAAGCCCAGGCCGATCAGGATGCCGGCCGTGACCGCCACCGGCGTGCCGAAGCCCGCCGCGCCCTCGAAGAAGGCGCCGAAGCAGAAGGCGATCAGCAGCAGCTGGATGCGGCGGTCTTCGGTGATGCCCGAGAGCGAGTCCTGCAGCACCTTGAAGCTGCCGTTCTGTTCGGCCAGCTGCTGCAGGAAGATGATGTTCAGCACGATCCAGCCGATCGGCAGCAGGCCCGTGAAGCCGCCGAACAGCGCGGCGCGCCCGGCCATCTCGGCCGGCATGCCGTAGGCGAACACGGCGACGGCCAGGGCCGCCAGCAGGCCGAGGCCGGCGGCGATGTGGGCCTTGATGTGGAAGAAGCCGAGGCACGCAAGCATCACCACCACCGGGATCGCGGCGAGCGCGGTGGAAATGATCATGTTGCCGAACGGGTCGTAGATCTGCTGCCAGGTCATGCGTTGTCTCCGGGGAGGCTGTTGTTGTGCCCCGCACTCTAGGGAGATGCGCACCGTCCGGATTGAAGGTTTTTTGCCCGGACCTTGATAAAAATTTGTCGGGCAGACCTGTCGGTCAGTGCAGCGTCTGAACGATCCAGTCGACGAAGGCCGCGCACTCCCAGCGCTCCAGCGTGCCCGGCTGCCAGCAGATGTAGTGGCGGTGCGGCGAGGGCACGGGCCGTTCCGACAGCGCCACCAGCCGGCCCGATTCGAACCAGGCGGCGCCCAGCTTCTGTCGCACCAGCGCCACGCCGAAGCCGCTGGCGGCCGCGTCGTAGACCAGGCCCAGGTCGTTGAACTGCGCGCCCAGGTGCGGCTCGGGCTGGTCGATGCCGCAGCTCGCGAACCAGGTGCCCCAGGGCTCGAGCGGGCTGCGGATCAGCCGCGCGCTGGCGATCTCGGCCGCGGTGCGAAAGCCGTCGAAGGGCCCGAACTCGTTGAGGTAGCTCGGGCTGCAGGCGGGCACCACGTCCTCGGCGATGAGCAGGCGGTGCTCGCAGTCGGCGTACGCGCCGATGCCGTAGCGCACCTGCAGGTCGGTCTGCTCGGCCGTGACGTCGAGCAGCGGGATCGACACGTGCAGCGCCAGCTCGATGTCGGGGTAGATGTTGCGAAAGAGCTCCAGCCGCGGCATCAGGAATTGGCGGCTGAAGGTGGGCGTGACCGCCACGCTCAGGCGCGGTGCGCGCAGCGCCGCGTCACGGCTGCCGGGCGTGGCCTGCTGCAGCGCGGCCAGGCCGACGCGCACGTTCGCCAGGTAGGCCGCGCCGTCGGCCGTGAGGCTGAAGTCGCTGCGCCCGAAGAGCTTGAAGCCCACGTGCGCCTCGAGCTGGCGGATGCGGTGGCTCACGGCGCTGGCCGTCACGCACAGCTCGTCGGCCGCGCGGCCCGCATGCCGCAGGCGCGCAACGGCCTCGAAGGTCAGCAGGCATTGGATCGGGGGGATGTGGTGCAGGGCCATCCGCGGGGCAGCCGGAGAGCTCAGAAGGCGTGAATGAATCCGGCGTGGCCGAGCAGCCCGCCCAGGCGCGCCCCATCAAGGCGCAAAGCGCAGCCATAGCTCGGGCTATGGCGAGCATTTGCAACGCCGAGGGGGCGTGTCTGGGCGGGATGAGCGGACATGGCGGGTTCGTTCACGCCTTCTTAGTCTTCGAAGAAATTCACCGGCAGACCCGGCGTGTCGACGCGCATCGAGAGCACGGTGCCCGAGGCCGGGCGCTGCACCAGCTCGTCGGCCGGGCGGCCCTTGCGCCCGCTGGTGACGAACAGCGTGCGCAGGTCGTCGCCGCCGAAGCAGGGCATGGTCGGGCACTGCACGGGCACCGCGATGGCGGCCACGCGCTCGCCCGTGGGCGCAAAGCGCAGCAGCTGCGCGCCTTCGAACATCGCGACCCAGTAGTGGCCGGCGGCGTCGACGGTGGCGCCGTCGGGTCGGCCGTCGTAGTGCGTGGGCGTGCTGGGTACCCAGCCCGCGGGCTTGGGGTCGAACTGCTGGAACACGCGCGCGTGCGAGAGCGTGTTGGCCTCGGCGTCCCAGTCCCAGGCGCGCACCACGTGCGCGGCGGTGTCGGCCCAGTACAGGGTGCGGTTGTCGGGCGAGAACGCCAGGCCGTTGGCGGTGGTGACGTGTTCCAGCATCGAGGTGATGGTGGGCGAGACGTCGCCCGGGCGTGCGTCGAAACAGTAGAGCGCGGCGTTGGCGCGGTCCTTGGCCTCGTTGAGCGAGCCGGCCCAGAAGCGGCCGAGCGCGTCGCACTTGCCGTCGTTGAAGCGCATGGTGCGCACGTCGTGCTCCGCGCGCGCCATCGCGACGAGGCTGCCGCCCCACTCGCGGGCCCGGTAGATGCCGTCGCGCAGCGCGATCACGAGGCCGCCACTGCGTGCCGGCGCCATGCAGCCGGGCTCGGTGGGCAAGGCCCATCGCTCGACCGTGGCCGTGGGCGAGCCGATCTCGCCGCGCGTGCGCAGCACGGCGCGGCCCGGGATGTCGAGCCAGTAGAGCGCGCGTTCGTGCGGATGCCAGAACGGTGATTCACCCAGCTCGCAGAGGCTGTCTTCGATGGAGGTCCACATGGTGGGGCGATTGTGCCCCCGGCCACGCGGGCCGCGGGCAAAAAAAAGCCCGCTGACGCCGAAGCGCTCGCGGGCTGAACATCCAAAGGAGACTCGCCTGAAAAAACCGGGAGTGGTTGTTCTTCTTTGTATCGAAAAGGGTGGTGGTCTTTGAAGCGCGGGGGCCGGCGCCGTGCCGGACCACCCGCTGTCTGTGTGCGAATCAGCGGTTGTAAGCCGTTTCGCCGTGGGAGGAGATGTCGAGGCCTTCGCGCTCTTCTTCTTCCGACACACGCAGGCCCAGGGTCAGGTCGGCGATCTTGTAGGCGATGAACGCGACCACGCCGGACCACACGATGGTGAACAGCACGCTCTTGACCTGGATCCAGACCTGCGCGCCCATCGAGAAGGTGTCGGGGGTCAGGCCGCCGGTGCCGCCCAGGCCCTTGGCAGCGAACACGCCGGTCAGGATGGCACCCAGGATGCCGCCCACGCCGTGCACGCCGAACACGTCGAACGCGTCGTCCGCGCCGAGCATGCGCTTGAGACCGCCCACGCCCCACAGGCAGACCAGGCCGGCCAGCAGGCCCATCACGATCGAGCCCATCGGGCCGACGAAACCGGCGGCGGGCGTGACGGCCACGAGGCCGGCCACGGCACCGGATGCAGCGCCCAGCATCGAGGCCTTGCCCTTGTGCAGGCTCTCACCCAGGATCCACGACAGGGCCGCGGCGGCGGTGGCGAGCACCGTGTTCACGAAGGCCAGGCCGGCGGCGGCGTTGGCCGCACCTGCCGAGCCGGCGTTGAAGCCGAACCAGCCGACCCACAGCAGCGAGGCGCCGACCATGGTGAGCGTGAGCGAATGCGGCGTGAAGGCTTCCTTGCCGTAGCCCACGCGCTTGCCGACCATGTAGGCACCGACCAGGCCGGCGATACCGGCGTTGATGTGCACCACGGTGCCGCCGGCGAAGTCGAGCGCGCCGTCCTTGCCCAGCAGGCCGCCGCCCCACACGATGTGGGCCATGGGCACGTAGCTGAAGGTGAACCAGATCACCGAGAACAGCAGCACGGCCGAGAACTTGGCGCGTTCTGCAAAAGCGCCGACGATCAGCGCCACGGTGATGGCCGCGAAGGTGCCCTGGAAGGCGAAGAACACGTATTCGGGGATCGTGGTCAGCGCGCCGAAGGTCTCCTGCGTGATGCCCTTCATGAAGATCTTGTCGAAGCTTCCGAAGAAGTTGCCGTCGCCCGTGAAGGCCAGGCTGTAGCCGTAGATGGCCCACAGCAGGCTGATGAGCGAGAAGATCACGAAGACCTGCATCAGCACCGACAGCATGTTCTTGGAACGGCCCAGGCCGCCGTAGAACAGCGCCAGGCCGGGAATGGTCATCAGGATCACGAGCAGGGTCGAGGTGAGCATCCAGGCGGTGTCGCCGGAGTCGACCTTGGGCGCGGGGGCGGCGGCCGGTGCGGCGGGCGCAGCTTCGGCAGCAGCGGGTGCCGCAGCCGCTGCAGGCGCGGGCGCAGCCGCGGCAGGTGCAGCAGGTGCCGATGCAGCCGGTGCCTCAGGGGTGGCGGCGGGTGCCTGGGCCAGCGCCGAAGTACCGGCGGCGAAGACGCTCAAACCGAGCGCAAGAGAGACAAGAAGTTTTTTCATAGTCGTTGTTCTTTCGGGCCAGGACTCGATCAGAGGGCTTCGCGGCCCGTTTCGCCGGTGCGGATGCGCACGACCTGTTCGAGGTTGTAGACAAAGATCTTGCCGTCGCCGATCTTCCCGGTGCGCGCGGCGCCTTCCACCGCCTCGATCACGCGATCGACCAGCTCGTCGGAGATGGCCGCCTCGATCTTCACCTTGGGCAGGAAGTCGACCACGTACTCGGCGCCGCGGTACAGCTCGGTGTGGCCCTTCTGGCGACCGAAGCCCTTCACTTCCGTGACGGTGATGCCCTGCACGCCGATGGCCGAGAGCGCTTCGCGCACCTCGTCGAGCTTGAACGGTTTGATGATGGCTGTGACCAGCTTCATGATGAGTTGCTCCTTCTGGATGGATGAAAGGCGGCGCGGCAACGTGGGCCGCGCCTGGTTGTTGTGTCGATTACAGCGTCTTCGTCAGCGTGAGGATGAAGCGTGCCTTGTTGGGCGAGTAGTAGGTGGTGCCGAAGGTGCCGAAGTCGGGGATCTCGATGCCCGGGTAGGCCACGACCTGGTAGTTGGCCTTCTTGTTGGCGCCCTGCACCGAGCCCGTGAGCGTCAGGCCGCTGCCGAAGTCGTAGGTGGCGCCGATGTTGTAGTCCACGTAGCTCTTGTAGCCCAGGCTGCGGATGTCGCTGGACATGTTGGTGAAGCCGACGGCGGCCTTGAGCGTGACCTTGGGCACGATCTCCTTGCTGTAGGCCAGGTTCAGGTAGCCGGTGTTGCGGCCCTTCAGGCCCGAGCCCGTCTTGGCGCCGGCGTAGCCGAAGTAGTCCTTGGACACCGTGTGCGAGTACTTGGCCGTGAACGCGCCGAAGCTGTCGTTGGCGTAGGTGGCGCCCACGTACAGCTCGGTGGTGTTGCCCACCGAGTTGCCCGGGTAGATGTAGGTGAGCGCACCGACGTCCATGTCGACCGGGCCGGCCTTGAACTTGTAGCCGCCGTACAGGTCGCTCTCGATGCTGTTGCCCTTGAGCCAGTTGACGCTGGAGTTCCAGTTGCCGACGTAGAAGCCGCTGTCGCCGAAGGCGTAGTCGAAGCCGCCCTGGATGGCGGGCTTGAAGCCCTTGGTCTTGGCGTAGTCGTTCTTGCCGATCATGTCCTGGTCCTGGCCGCGGAACTTGTAGTTCGTGGTCAGCGAGACATTGCCCGTGAGCAGGGGCGCGGGCGCCGGTGCGGCGGCGTCGGCGGCCTGGGCCATGGCGGCGCCCGAGGCGGTCAGTGCAGTGGCCAGAACGATCAACGCCTGGGCGGCGGTACGGTGCGTCATCAGGGAACTCCTCGCAAGTGTGTTGTTGGACCTGAGCACCCTCAAAGCAGGGAGCGTGCCAAACTGCACGAATACCGCCCCGGCCAGAGGGCGCAGGTGTCCGGCGATGAGCGCCAAATCGTTACAAGCCCTGTTTCCGGCAGTTGCACACGCTTGCACGCTGCACGGTCCTGGGCTTGCACGTCGCAGGCGCACCAACTTGGGGAGAGGGAGAAAAATGAGTCTGTCTTTGGTGCAAAGCCGCGCCTTGCTCGGCCTGGAGGCCGCCGCCGTCACGGTCGAGGTGCATCTGGCGAACGGCCTGCCGAGCTTCACGCTGGTCGGGCTGGCCGAGACCGAGGTCAAGGAAGCACGCGAACGCGTGCGCTCGGCGATCCAGAACGCCGGGCTCGAATTTCCGACCAACAAGAAGATCGTGGTCAACCTCGCCCCGGCCGACCTGCCGAAGGATTCGGGCCGCTTCGACCTGCCCATTGCCCTGGGCATCCTCGCGGCCAGCGGGCAGATCGAGAACGCGCGCCTCGCCGGCCACGAGTTCGCCGGCGAGCTGTCGCTGTCGGGCGAACTGCGCCCCGTGCGCGGCGCGCTCGCGATGGCCGTGGCCACCTACACCCAGGGCACGGCCGTGCGGCTGGTGCTGCCCCTGGACAGCGCCCAGGAGGCCGCGCTGGTGCCGGGCGCGCAGGTGTACGGCGCCAAGCACCTGCTCGACGTGGTGCGCCAGTTCGTCGCCAGCGGCGGCGGGCCCGTCAATGCAACCGACGACGGCTGGACCCGCGTGCGCGCCGCGCCCGGCGACGGCGCCCCGCGCTATGCCGACCTGGCCGACGTCAAGGGCCACACCGGCGCCAAGCGCGCGCTCGAGATCGCCGCGGCCGGCGGCCACAGCCTGCTGATGGTGGGCGAGCCGGGCTCGGGCAAGTCGATGCTGGCGCACCGCTTCGCCGGCCTGCTGCCGCCGATGAACGTGGACGAAGCGCTGGAAAGCGCGGCCATCGCCAGCCTCGACGGCCGGCTGGCGCCCGAGCGCTGGATGAGCCGCCCGACGGCCACGCCGCACCACACGGCGAGCGCGGTGGCGCTGGTGGGCGGCGGCTGGTCCGTGTTTCGCTATTTGAGAAAACTTCCGGCTATTTGAGAATTTCGAGCTATTTGAGAAAACCTATGCCGAGAAGTGAGCAAACGCTGCCGTGCAGCTTGCCGAAGCTATTGGCTTCCCTGGTTTGGACAAAGCTTCGCTGAAACACGAATGGAAGGAGACCCTCGGCTCCTTCGCGGCCTAACGATTGCCGTCTCGAGATCCACGCCCTTAGCCCGCAGAAGGGTCAGCGCCAGCAATGATGGATTGCAGCGGGCGCTTCATCGGATCCATGTCATCGGCAACGTCCAGCGCAACTCGCACCCATTCGTCGAACCGAGCATTGCCTTCAGGTCCCAGTTCGGGATGGGCAGCCATCGCATTGACCATCTCCCGGATATCAAGCGCCATCCTTCGTTGTCTGCCCAGGTCGATGATGTGTTCCCGCAGCTTCCGTCGCTGGGCCGCGATCTCTTCCAGGCGCTTGGCTTCTCTGGCGCGCTCTGCGGCTTCACGCTCCCTTTCCATCTCGATACGACGCTTGAGCCGCTGTTCGTACACATACTGAGCGAAGTGCCGCATGGAAAGCTCAGCGCGTCTGAGCAAGCCTTCGATGATTGCCGGCAACTGGCTCTCCAGTTTCTCGCCCGGCTTGTCCATCCATTCAAGTGCGCCGAGCCCACTCGAATCGGTTGCGACCCTAAGCGTCGTTGCATCAACTCTCTTGGAGTTCTGCGATCTTCTTCGCTCGTTTTGCTCCTCGGGTTCGACGATCAGAAGCTCCATCCTTCCGCGCCCGAACCGGAGATTCATCTTCAGGAAATGCAGGGTACCGACTCCCTGGATCCATTCATCGTGGGTGAGGACGTCCTGCTCGGTCAACACGGGTGTGAGCGCACGGGCGATGCTGTTGAAGATTCTCAGTTGACGTTGGTGCTGCAGCCCGTCGTAGTAAGGCTTGTCAAAGGAAGAGACCCACTCACGCTCCTGGACCTTTTGCCGGCGCCTGGCTTCGGCCTCGAGCACGCGCCTGAGCGCGCCATGAGGGCTCGACAGATCTCGACATGCGACCACCTTGCCGATGATCTTCAATGCCGCGGCCACTTGCTCTTCGACTTCCTCTGCAAACGCCGGGGCAGCAATCGGTTTGCTCAGGTCTTCATCCGCTGGCCAGTTGTAATAGCGCTGCTCGCCAAACGATAGTTCGACCGGGTGGCCTGGCAGACGGATGGGAAGCGAGGGCCGTCGCCCCGCCTTGCCGACAGCTTTTCTGGCCCAATAGCCTGGCGGCGGTCCAGGAATGTGAGACCGAGTGCAGAGCTTGCCTATGGCCACGTCAGATATGCCCAGCTCTTTGGCGAGTGATGAGCGTGGACGAGTCCAGACAAGGTCGTAGAGCTCGGTGCGGGTCAAAGTCTTCGTCATGGCTATGTTTCAATAACTAGGCGGCTCGATCTGCGACACGATGTTCCAACAGGAGGAAGGCCTTGGCAAATACCGATTCCACGCGTCTTGCAGTTCTGATCGACGCGGACAACGCATCGTCTTCCGTTGTCCAGGAACTGCTGGAGGAAGTCGCGAAGTACGGCACGGCTACGGTGAAGCGTGCATACGGCGACTGGACGACCACCAACCTGACCGGCTGGAAGGCGCATCTGCATCGCCATGCAATCCAGCCCATCCAGCAGTTTGCTTATACGCAGGGCAAGAACTCCACGGACTCCGCCTTCATCATTGATGCGATGGACCTGCTGTACGCCGGCAATGTGGACGGCTTCTGCATCGTTTCGAGCGACAGCGATTTCACCCGACTGGCGACGCGCATGCGCGAAGCGGGCAAGGTCGTCTATGGCCTTGGAGAGCGAAAAACGCCCGAACCATTCATCGCTGCTTGCGACAAGTTTGTTTTCTTCGAAGTCCTCAAGAAGCCGGTCGAGACAGCTGTCGCGCAACCGGTACTCGCCGACGTCCCAGACCTGAAGGAGCTGCTGTTACACGCAATTCGCGAGACTGCGCGCGACAGCGGCTGGACTCGCTTGGCGACGGTGGGCTCCTATATCGGCAAGAACCACACCTCATTCGACTCTCGAAACTACGGCTTCAAGAAGCTCAGCGAGCTTGTCAGAAAACAGGCCTACCTCGAAGTGGCAGACGTGCGGGACGCCACTGGGTTTGTGCATGTCGAAGTTCGGCCCAAATAGCGGCCGAGATCTCGTAGACCTCGACGCACTGACCACTTGGAAAATCACCATCACGGAAGTTGCGCCGGCTCATCAAAATGCCGAAACAAAGAAGTTTGCCGCGCTCAGAGGAGCACGCATTCCCGCCAATGCAAACTAGCCCTTCAAAGGATTTCAGCCAATGACAGCGACACGAGTTCTGGTGCCAAGTGACGAAATAGACGCGAACACACTCGCGGTCGTCTTGAGCTATGTGCAGAAAATTTGCCACGAACAGACCGCCGCCGTCGAGGAAGTCATCCTGCTTGTTCCGGTCAAGCAAACTATCAGGCACACTGGACTGGCATCCGCGCTGGGCGAAACAATCTCGAAAAAACTGCACGACGGTCAGGCTGTCTCTCTGCCGTTTGGCATCTCGATGCGACTGGAGACAGTGAAGACACTGCGCTGGCTCACGAAGAGGTGCGTGGTCATATGCGCCTACGCCGACAAAAAAATGCTTGATCAGATAGACGCGGAGTCCAAGCTTGCAGGCGTTGTCGCAATCCCCTATGCGCCAGGCGTCCTTGACCAATGGCAGAAGGCCTGGTCAGCACATGTCCATGGGCTGACCCAGCAACCAGTCGCTCAACAGCTCATTGCGGACCCAGTTGTCGAGCAAGCTTTCCTCGGTCTAACCAGCACCATCAATATCTCAAGATCGGTCCTTCATCCGAGCGACAAGGAACATGTCGAACGAATCCTGAGAATTCTGCGAATCAAGAAGCACACCTTCAATACCGAGGACCTGCGGGCTTGGGCTGTACGCCATCAATGGCACCCCGATACGGCCGATGAATTTGCAGCACTCGCCACGAGAATTTCGAACTTGAAAGCGAAACCCAAGCTGGAGCGTGCTGAAGATGGAGAGCGCCTCTATCAGCGCTGGGTAGAAAAAGCCTCGGAGTAGATGGCAGATAGATCAAAGGGAGAGAGCCTTGGAGCAATTGCCTTGGTGGTTCAATAGCACGGTTGCCATCTCTGGTGCGATCGGCACCCTTGTGACGGCAGTCGCTACCTTCTTCTTGTGGCGAGTCACCAAGACGTTGGCCACGGAAACTACGCGAATGGCAGAGGCGGCGGGACAGCCGCACGTGGTTGCAACCCTCATACCAAATCGTTGGTCAATGCGGCACTTTGACCTGCATGTAGACAACACGGGGAACGCGACTGCATACGACATCAGGATTGCCTTTGATCCACCTCTTGAGAATGGCGAGGCTCGAAGCGAGGAGCTTGGCATACCGCTTCAGAAGATCAGCGTTCTGAAGCCTGGACAAGGTTTGCACAGCTATCTTTCCGAGTACGAAAAACTCAAAGGAAAAGTCTACCGTGTTGCCATCAGCTGGCGCCGTGATCCGTCTAGCGAGAAACGGCAAGACAACATCTATACCCTGAGCATGGCCGACAACGATGGCCTCACCCGACTCGGTGACGAGCCGCTGGTTCAGATCGCAAAGCACATCAAGAAGCTCGATGAAAGCTGGAGTCCGGTCGCAAAAGGCTCGAAGCGAACCAAGGTCGACGTATACAGCGCAATAGACAGATTGCGTGAGCGGCGCGAAGTGAACAGGCAACGGCGTCAATGGGTGCAGCAGCAGAAGAGTTCGCAAGATGGCCCAGCAACCCAAACATCGACTGATGTTCCACCAGGGCAATAGCGCACGGCAGTGCGCACGACGAACCGAGGCGGACGATTTTTCGGGCTAAGTAGCCTGAGGCGGAGTATGGCGATAGCGTGGTAACTCCGCGACTCGGCCCGGTCGAAATGGATTGTTCTCCGCGAGCACGCGCTCGTACTCTTTATCTTGGACCCATGGACCGGACACGCAACACCATTCCGCATGGAAGTAGCCTTTGGAATCATGGTTGCCTATCACCACTCCGATGCACTTTGAAAGACGATGGTCATACTTATGTGCCTGCGTCAGATTCGTCAGCGCCGTTCGGCTGTGCTGGAACAGATCCTTGCTCAGTGGGATAAATACAAAACCGCAACCGGTCCTCGGAAACGTGATCCGATAGGGACGCGTGAACTCGTCGCCTCGTGACTTCTCGATCGCGAGTTGAAAACGCTTCTTGAACTCCCGCAGTTCGTTGCGCTTGTCTGCGAGCTCGACCTCCTGCTGAGGGTTCGGACGGAATGTGGTCCTGGAGTAGACAAACTCCTTGAAGAAGTGCCACTCGTTGAGATCGGCGAGAAGTTCGGCGAGATTCACTTTGCGCCTCGGGTCTGCCTACCTGCCGCACGGGCTGCGGAATGATTGAACGCGTCGAGCATCATCTCGACCATTTCAACGGCCAGATCCGTACCATCCCGCTCGGCCAGCCTGTCTGCGGTCCAGCCGATCTTGAACTCCGTCCCACTGGCCGCGGCGAGCAGCCTGTCGGCCGGCACGAAGTTCATCAGCACCAGCCGATTGAACATCTCGAGATCCAGGGCCTGTGGTGATGGAATATCGAACATCAGGAGTTCGATGCTCTGGGGCGAGGCCGGTGACTCCACGACCGTGCACAGGAAGCTTCGGCCCACGCCCTCCGCAGCCTCGTAGCGGAATACGGTCGCCCAGATCGGCGAAGACCTTCGCGCAAACCCGGAACCATGGGTGATGAGATGGCGGCTGGCGACACTGGTGTCGAACGGCGCCTTGGCCTGGACCTCTGGCAGGCTGTATGCAATTTCCTCGCGCAGCCAGAGCAGCGATCGCGGTTCAGGCTGACCACCCCGATACAACCGACGTGCCGCGACGAACTCGACGCCCCGAGGCGCCTCTTTCGAATGGGGGCTACCGACAGGGGCATGAGGCTGCTCACTGGGCTGTGACTGCGCTGACTCTCCAGCCGCAGGACGAGGCTCCTTGCGAACCTGGTACATCTTCTTCGTGGCGAGGTCAGGAAAAGGATCCGAGGGTTCAGTATCCGCGTCGAGGATCAGCGGCGACAGATCCTGGTTGGCGTGCCCCACGTCCAGGCCGCGCCCTCCACCATTGCGAGCTCCCGCACCGTTGTGCTCGCCTGCGGCGCCTTGCAGCTCAGGCGTCCGAGCGCTCGAGCCCGCCGACTGTGCGGGGTGCAATTCGAAGAAAAGCTTCTCAAAAGGAAAGGGATGCGAGCACGAAAGAATCTGCAGCGCAAGAAAGGATCGGTCCGGGCCACGCTCGAGCCAAAGGCCACGCACGCTCAGATCCGTCAGCCCTTCGATGGGAAAGTTCATCTTGGCGTACCAGGGCTTCTTGTTCGCAGTGGCGGCGACACCTGAATTGACCAGGCCCTTGAACGCTCTGCGCGCAGCGGGGTCGAACGCGATGCGGGCCACGGTGGAGGCTGCGTGATATGTCAGATCCTCGCCAAGACGAAGACTGGCGACTCGATCCACTGGCCTGAATTCGGCCGAGTCGGAATCGTAGAGTGTCCGCTCGGCCAGTGCGCCCGAGAACACCTTCCGAGCCAGACTGCCGCTGTCTCCAAAGTACCGGCGCACCAGCTCCGTACAGGGAACCATCAGGCTTGTGTTCGGGTTGACTCGCACCTTCACGACGTGCGAAGTCGTGTGCGCCTTGTGCCCGACGAAATGGGTGAATGGGAGTTCGTGACGCGAGATACCGTCCGAGCAGATCGATGCTTCTCCGCAAGGAACGATCTCGGTTGTTGCCTGATCGACGCGCAGCCCTGCAAACGACTTCTGCGTCAACCGCGCCCCGCCCACCCGATAACCTTCGTGCCAGACGTCACCGACACGCAGACGGCGCAAGAACCCGATCGGCACGAGCGCCTCGAGTTGCGGCTCTTCGTATTGGGCGCCTCCCCACGACGTGGAAGTCTCCCACTTCGAACAGGCCACCTTGATGAACTGAGCACGTTTGCCGCGTCGAAAAGTAGTAATAACATCTCCCAGCCAATCGATTCGTACCGGTGTGTCGCTCAGTCGTTCAAAAACGAGAAGTGGCGGATCTTTGTATGACGACATCTGCAACAAGAGGTGGAGGACCGGGATTGGCGAACAACGACTGACGCAACCCGAGCAACGGGACGCGCCATGGTAGTTGGTTCGAATCGCTCAAACACCCGGCACTGCGCTCCGGAATCAGAGTCGAGCACTCAGCTTGCCGGCCCGCTTGGACTGGAGCCGAAACCGAGCCGCGCAGACGCGGGACTCGTCGACCGGGGCGCCGCGGCTCTATCGAGGTGCTCTCGGGCAACCCGCGCAAATTCCGCCCGCAGCTCGTCCAGCCTGCTTCCCGCGCATCCGATCTGCGGGGACACAGGTGCGGGAGATCGCGACGGGGCAGAGGCCGCCGACAAGGGCCGATCCTCAACCCTGGTATCCAGTACCCCGGCATGGGCCAGGTGAGAAAGACTCAGCCCGGCACCGACGTCATCCCGCTCGACCGCATCCTGCTCCGGCTCATGGTGCGCCGCATTCCACACACCATCCGTCGTGAACTCCTCCGCACGAGCCGCGGCCCGCTCGTGCAGGCATCTGCACAGGTATTCGTCCATCTCCCCGAGGGCCAGTTCATTTCCCAGTGCCTGGGCCAACGCCTCCTTGGAGAGCCTCGAAGTCCCCTTGCCCAGTCCCAGCTCCCGCAGCCTGCGGATGCACTCTGCCCGGTTCAGCAGCCGGGCCATCCGGACCGTGTCCCGGCGCCAGTTGGCCGACGGCTTGCGCAGGCATCGCAGACGCAGTGTTCGTCCTTCTCCCAGCGCAACCCATACGCCCCAGTGCGAAGGAAGCATCTTCTCGACCTGCGGGAGGTGGGCAGGAACCGTCACGATGCTCGAATACCTGAACAGGCTGTCGTACGCCTGGATCTGCCGCGGCAGGCGATCGAGCCGGTCACGACCGGCCTTGATCTCGAAGCCGAAGAGCTGCTCGTTGACCACCGCGATATCGGCACGGCTGCGTCCACCAGGCAGCCACAGCTCTTCCACCGCCAGGTCGTTCCAGTAGAGCTCCTTCAACAACAGTCGCCGCAGCTGCGAGTCGTACTCCATCGCAGCAGCATCGAAGGGGAGATTGCGGATGGCGTGTTGAAGAGATTTCATGCATGCAAATATGCAATAATATTTGCATGACCGTCAATGTTGCGCTCCAGAAAATTCATCAAGCCATGGCCGCCCAAGGGCTGCGGCAGATTGATCTTTCCAGAGAGACAGGGATTCCACAGCCGACACTCAGCAGAGCCCTGAACATGCCCAGTCGATTGACCAAGACGCATCGTGCAATATGCAAATTCTTGTGTATTAAGCTCGATGAGGCACCTGACCTCGACGCCAAGTCGCAACTGGTCCGCGCCCTGACGGGCACCTGGGATGGCACGGAGGCGCACGCCAAGGCGCTCCTCTCCCTCTTGCAGGCGGCTTCGAAGCTCGCAGTGGCGGGCACGCGCGAGCTGCGCTATCGTCCCGACGCAGACTGGCAGCAGGCACATGCCTCTGAAGGTCATCGCTCACCGCGAGGCTCCGGAGGGACCAGGGCAAATCAATCCAGGAGCGCCCGATGACGCAGCGCGCGGCCGTATTTCTCGAGCAGACCGCAGTTCACCTGGAGCTGCCATCCGCGACGAACGAGGTGGTCCCCGGCGTACCCTGGGGCGCGATCGAGGCCTTTCCAACACCGGCCTACTGGGCCTTCCAGGTGATGGCGCGGCGAGTCAATGGCACCAGCGTGCGTTACAGGATCGGCGACACACTCGTCGAGGAGGTGGCAGCCTGTCTGCTGGGCGGGCATGGCATTCCGGCGAGCATTGGCCTCGCCGCCTTCAGGCACCTCAAGCGGCACGGGCTGCTTTCCCTGGAACGCGGCGTGCCCACGGAGGCAGACCTGCTGGCACAGCTGTCGACCCCCATGGAGTTGGAGGGCCGACTCGTGCTCTATCGCTTCGCAAAGCAGAAGGCGCGGTACCTGCACGCAGCTTTCAGCAGGCTGGCCGAAGGGGCCGCGCCGACGCTCACGGGGCGACAGTTGCGAGACTGGCTGCTCCCGATACAAGGGATCGGCCCCAAGACGGCCTCATGGATCGCGCGCAACTGGCTGGACGCAGACGATGTCGCAATCCTCGACATCCATATCCTGCGCGCCGGAATGCTGGGCGGATTCTTCGAACAGGGACTTACCGTGGAGCGCGACTACCTGAAGCTCGAGCAGCAGTTTCTGGCATTCGCGCGCGGACTCGGCGTGCGCGCATCTGAGCTCGACGCACTCATGTGGCTCGAGATGGCTTCGTCACAAACGACTGTCCACGAACTCCTGCGAGAGCGCTTGCCCGCGGACTCGGCGAAGAAGCAGTCGCAGAGCCAGCAACGGGTCAAGTCACGCGCACGCACCCACCAGCGCAGCGCCGACACCCGTCAGGCCCGCCTCATCGACTAGGATCCCGGCCCATGGGTCTCCAGTGATCCCCAGCGGAACGAACGCAAGGCCGAGTGCTTCCGCCGCCAGGCTCAGATACCCCAGAAGGACGCCGGCGTCGCGCCATACAAGGCTGCAGGGATTGAGGTATTTCGCAGCCGTCTTTCCAGGCTCTGCAGCAAGAAGCAAGAGCGTGGCCAAAGGAGCCGCCACCAGCCCATCCACCTCTCTTCGTACCGTTTGCGTATCGAGGCTGCTGGGCACCGACACGAGTTCGTGGCTCGCCGGGTCATACCTGCACCATCCGCCAAGCGCCGGGCTCTGCACGATCAGGTGCACGGGATGAATCGCCCCAGCGGAAGGTGAAGGCCGAAGCGTCAGAGGAAATCCAAGATGTTGCGGACCGCGAGCCAGCTGCCGATTGGCCAGCGCGAGCAACCAGCCCAGACGATCCTGCTGCAGCGGCGTGAACTCGCGCGCCGAACGTCGATGGATCGCGAGGTCCACAAAGGACCTCTCGAAGATCGGATCTCGCGACGGCAGGCTCTCCAGAGGCTGCAGGGAGATTCGTTCGCCCTGCGGCCAATGCACAGGTACGTAGCGCTGCGCTTCAGGGCGCGGCTGCGGGTTTCCCAGATCAAGCCACGTCACGCTGCAGTTCTTCAAGCACTTCGAAGTATTTGTTGCATCCGCGGCATTGGGCGCACGCCACATTGGCCTTGTGACAACTGTGCGCCCAGGCCAACTGGTCAAGGGGCACCCGTGCCAGCCGCACCAGCTCGGCCGTGGAAAGTCCGATGGCCGGAGCCTCGACCCGCATGCCTCCCTCTTGCAAGCTCAGCATGCGGTCCAGTGCGTCGACAAACTCTTGCGTTCCATCCCGATGACTGCCGTCTGATTTCACCGTCCCCAACCACAGATGCGTGACACCGAGCGAAATTGCCTTCATCGCTGCGAGTGTTGCTAATAGCTGGTTGCGATAGGGCCACCAATCGCTTGCGGGAGCATTGGCATCAGCCTTGACCCCGGCCATATCGCCCGAGCCCAGCAGGCGGCAGTCGACCCGCAAAACATGATGTTCGATATCGAGAATTGCGCAGATGGCCTTCGACGCTCGAAACTCCGCTTCAGCCGCCAACTGCCCATAGTCGAGAGTGATCGCGACATTCGGGCGCTTCCACCAAGCGATGCTGAGGGAATCCATCCCACCCGACAGCAGCAGCGCCGTTTTCATAGGCTCGCAGCCAGCCAGATAGCCTGATAGATCGCCCCCACATAGTCCTTGGCAAGGGTGCAGCCGGAGCCCTCGATCATCTTCTTGTTTTCTTCGCTTTCGTTCTCGCAGTAGACGATGGCGGGCTTGCCCAAGGCGCGGGCATATCCGATCTCATAGATCGTCCCCGAATCGAGCCCGTCGCCGATTGCAAACACGAAATCGGCGCCCCTGATCCCATCCAAGTCCTTCGACACCACGTCGTCAGCCGACCCCAGGCCAACGTCGTGATACGGCGAAAACACAGTGAGTCCCATACTGCGCAAGTTGTCCCGAGCCTGCTCAACCAACCATAGCTGAGCCAGCGTGAAAAATGGTCCCGCAAGATACACAGTCGGCCGCCAGCCTGCTGCATAGCGAGCAGACACGGCGATCGCAGGAGGGTTGAACGCGGCCAGTGATTCAGGCGTCGCAAAAGAGCGCGTCTCGCAGTAGAACGCCGTCGCCCTCGATGCCAGATCGGCGCTTTCAGCGGGAGTGCGACCACGCTGCATCCACTGATGCGCGAAGTGGGCGACGAAGTTATCGCCCGAGCCGATCTTCCACACCTCTTGCGAACGATAGGCCGGCACGGCATGCACGTGCGCACCGTCAAAGACAAGCGCTCCTCGTGGCCCGCGCTTAATGACCACAACGCTGGCTCCATGCGATTGCAGCAGTTCCCTGGCCATGTCCTCGACCGTTGCATTTTTCTTCCCCGTCATCAGCGAGGCTTCGTGCTGGTTGAGGACGAGTGCGAGTTCCCTGGCGGTGGACCCGTTCTCATGGAACGGCCGCGGGTCCAGCGCATTCTGCGGATCGTAGACGACCCGGTCTCCGTGAACTCGGGCATCGCTCTCCAGCATCCCGAAGCGGACGATGTGTCGGGAACCGACTTCGATTTCGGGGAGTGGTTCGGCTGCGCCGTGGATGCGAGGCGTTTCCAGCCCATGGTGATAGTCGAAAACCACCGAGGTCGACGCCACCCTCGTCCGCATGACCATGGGTGTCTTGGAAAATGTTGCCCACTGGGCGACGACGTCGGCACCATAGCGATCGACATACCCATGCAACTCCACCGCACCGTGCATTGCCGCAATCGCTGAAGCGGCCCTGCCAGCCGAACCAAAGATCTCACGCCAGCGGGGGCGCATGCATCGCTCGTGGTAGATGCCGCCCACGACCGCAATGGGATCCTCAGAAATCGCCCCCGAGGCATCCATGGCTTGCGAAGTCACAGCTGCACGGGCCGCACGCTTACGCGAACCTGTCCGTTGGACTTGGAGAGAACTTTCGCTTCATATTGAGTGCCGGCATTCATGCACTCGCGCAGACGCGGCAGTTGAGGGGCGGCGAGTCCGCCCGCGACCTGACCGTTGTGCACAACCACCACGACGGTCATGCCGTTCATCTGCCGGCTCTCCACCGGGAGCACCTCACTCACCTGGATCCCCGCAATGACAGCTGCGTCTGGTGAGGTCAACTGCGTCTCGATGACCAATGTGTCGCAGCTGATATCCCAGTCCGCAGAACCGCCCCCTCCGCCACCGCCACCGCCTGATCCCGACATGACTCGCCTCCTGTAATAAGGCGTTACAGACTATCGGTAGGAGCGGGGAATGCAATACCTGTTTTCGGTGATGCGGCAAACCCTCGGTCTTGCGAAATGACGTATATCGCCTCAAAGAGGATGCAACGAGAGAAACAGCCAACCATGGAGATGCAGTCCCACGTGATCAGGCCGGTATGGGACTAGCCGCCGGGAGGAGTAATGCAAAGGCCTGGGCTTCGGCGAGCCAAGCTATGCCGGAGGCGACCGCAACAATCCATCACCATGGCATACGACGGCCGAAGCGCATGGGCGATCTCGACGATCCTGCTGCAAAGGTCTTGGATCAGGAATCGACTTCGGGAGGGCTCGGTGGCTGTCGCGAAAAGCCCGGCAGGCTCGCCACATCATCCGCCCCACGCCGAAACGAGCGCTACTTTCCGCGTACTGATCCGTCCAGATGCCTGAAGAACTCGGACGGCTTCATTTCCAGCCCCGTCACGATCCGCATGATGTTCGTCAGCGAGAGGTTGCGTTCACCTCGCTCAACCCCGCCCATGTAGCTGCGGTCAATGCCGATGTGATCGGCGAATGCTTCTTGCGAATAACCCCGGGCCTTGCGCTCGGCGCGCACCCCGGCACCAAAGACTTCCAGGGGATTCTGTGCGACCGCTCGCGTCTTCGTACTCATCCCGTCATGTTCGGAGTACGCGGCCTAAAGCACTACGGACGATAAGTACGCGGACCTTAAGTTCGCGGACTATAAGTATCTTTTTGATATGATTTTTGCGACCATTCCCGTGTCGACTCGCGGCAAGACTCATCGCGACGGACGCGAGACCGCTCTCAACAGGAATATCCGACCATGACACTCCCGCTGCTAGCGATGCTCGCTGTCGCGCTGGTTCTCTTCTACTTGGCCTGGATCGCATCGCCTCGTGCGATCCAGACCGGGCGAGAGCAGATGTTGCGAGAACAAGGGCAGACATCCGGTGCGACCTTCTTCCCGGTCGATCCTCGCCGAATGCTGGGCGATTGGGACGGGACCTGCATCTTGTTCGATCCCGATGCCCGCAAGGCCTGCATCGTCAGTCGCGGAAAGAGGGCTCAGACGGTCGACTTCGACTACTTCCAGACCTGGCAGCTCAAATGGACCGAATATCCCGGGAATCCGGTGTTTCGCTTTCAGCACGTCCACTTGCTCTTCGAGACCAGCGACTTCGATCGCCCAACACTCCGGGTCGCCGTGCCCTCCAGGTCCGAGGGCGAGGCATGGAACGCCAAGCTCTCGATCCTGATGCCCTGAATGCGCTGCTGAAGAAATGAGCCTACCGACGTGAAGCTGCTCATCCTTTCGGACCTGCACCTCGAGTTCGGGATCTTCAACGTCCCGAAGGTCGACTACGACGCAGTGATCCTTGCCGGAGACATCTTCGTCCCCGGTTCCAAGGCCATGCGCTGGGCCCGGCGAGCAGACATTTTCGGGGACACGATCCCGATTCTGTTCGTGCCGGGCAACCACGAGTTCTACAGCGGGGTGTTCCAGACGACGCAGAAAGAAATGGCGCTGACCGCGGCCGCGTGCAAGGTTCATCTCCTGGCACCCGGCGAGGCCGTGATCGCCGGCGTCCGCTTTCTGGGCTGCACGCTGTGGACAGACTTCGAACTGCCGATCCAGACCAAGACGGGGTTGCTGGTAGACACCGAACGGGCCAGGAAGGCGGCCAAGGTCCGTCTCAACGACTACTCAGCGATCCGGTGGGACGAGGCGCAGGAATCCTGCGACGCACCCGTGGTAGCAGCCAAGTCAAGAAAGCGCCGCCTGGTACCCGAGGACACACTGGCGCTCCACCAGCGTGACCGCGCCTGGCTGGCCCAGAAACTGGCCGAGCCCTTCGACGGGCCAACGGTGGTTGTGACCCACCACGCCCCGCATCGAAACTCTCTCGCGCGGCACTATCAGTCCGACTGGCTGTCCCCCTCTTTTGTGAGCGAGCTCCCAAGTTCCTTCTTCGAAGTGCCCTCGCTCTGGATTCACGGTCACCTTCACGAGAGTCACGATTATCAAGCGGGCAACTGCCGGGTGGTGTGCAATCCCCGTGGGTACTTGCAGCATGGCCGCGGCCTGGAGAACAAGCAGTTCAACCCCGAGTTCGTAGTCGAGCTATGAGTGACATCCTGTCATCTACCCGCACGATCCAGCAAGTGCTGGCTGCCGCGACTGCGGTCTCGGGTGGGGACCTCGAGGCGGCCATCCTCTGGTACAGAAACGAGCCACTCGCACTGTTTGACTACAGGACCGCCGAGTCGCTGGTAGCCGAAGGGCGAGCCGCCGATGTGCTCGATCTCCTTGAGTCCTTCCAGGCCGAGTTTGCTGGATGATGAAGCCCTGTACTTGCCGTCTACCCATGGCGGAAGCGGCGCTGACCCATGATGCCTTTGGTCGCACGAGTGATTCCAGCGATTTGCTGTTCCTGGACATCGATGGTGTTCTGCATCCTGTCGGCACGGACTACTCGTTCAGCAGCAGATTCTTCAGCCATCTGCCGCGGCTGGAAGAGCTTCTTCGAGAGTTCGAGTCTGTCGACGTCGTCATCTCGTCGGATTGGCGACTGGCCGAGAGCATCGAACAGTTGCAGCGCAATTTCAGCACCGACATCCAGCATCGGATCATCGGAGCGACGCCGCAGATTGACCCGAATCTGGTCGTCCGGCACCGACGCCAGCTGGAGATCCAGGCTTGGCTCAACGGGAACGGCCGTAGTGATGCAGAGTGGGTAGCGCTTGACGATTGGCCCTCGAGCTTCGAAGCGGGCTACGCGCGGCTCGTCCTCACCGATCCCCGGCATGCATTCGATCAAGACAGCTTCCAGGAACTGCGCTCGCACTTCCTGCGGTTCGCGGCTGGACGATGAACCGCCATCGGCATATGAAATGAAACCGCTCATCCCGTCAGACTTTCATGCGCGATCCGAGCGCGAGAGGTCAGCGCCAAAGCTGATGTTCTTCGGCGACCCCCACGGCGACTTCGACCCCGTGATCGCTGCGGTCGAGCGCTTTCAGCCTGAGGCCATCGTGCTGTTGGGTGACATCCAGGCGCGCCGGCCTCTGCACATCGAGTTGGCGCCGATCCTGGGCCTCACTGAGGTCTGGTTCATTCACGGGAACCATGACACCGATACCGTCGAAGATTTCGATAATCTATTTGGATCACAGATCGCCGCCCGCAACCTGCACGGACGGATCGTCGAGATCGCCGGGTTCAAGGTCGCGGGCCTGGGCGGCATCTTCCGCAGCAAGATTTGGGATCCGCGGCGGCCGATCGAGGAGGCGGCGTTCCAGTCGAGAGAGGCCATGCGCCGCACCATGAAGCGCGAGGAGCGGTGGCGCGACGGCATCTCCCGCAAGCACCGGTCCTCCATCTTCCCTGCAGACTACCAACAACTGCTACAAAGCGGACCCGCCGACATCCTGGTGACGCACGAGGCGCCGTCGGCCCATCCACACGGCTGGAAAGCGATCGACGAACTCGCCGAGAAGCTCGGCGTCCAGCTAGTGGTTCACGGCCACCACCATCAGAACATCGACTATCTCGGCGAGGGCCTGATGACCGCCGCGGCGCCTTTCCGTGCCTTCGGGGTTGATATGGGCTCGCACCTGGCATGGCCGCGCGATGAGCCTGGGCCGGGAGGGCCTCTACAAGACGTGCTCGATCTCGCTACTCAGGTGTTCGGCGCAGCGGCCCAAGCCTGGCTGGAGAAGCCGCACGAACTGCTCGATGGTCAAACGCCGGCGGCGTTCGCGGCCGGGGGTGGCTCTGACAAGGTGCGATCGATGCTCATCGCCATTCAACACGGCGGTGTCGTATGAGGGCCGATGGATATGGGCCAGGAGATTCAGGGTGATCCTGTTCCTAGATTTCGACGGCGTGCTGCATCCGGAGGGGGAAGATCACATCCTCAACGGCGGCGTCGACTTCTGCTTCCTGCCGCGCTTGGAGACCTTGCTGCGCGAGTTCTCGCACGTGAAGATCGAGATCAGTTCGTCCTGGCGCGAGCAGCTTCTCTACAAGACCTTGCTGAAGCCGTTCTCCAGCGACATCCGGGCTCGGATTCTCGGGGCCACGCCGCATTCGGATTTCGGCCTTCCACCGCCGTATGGAAAGCGTGAAGGAGAGATCCTCGCCTGGCTCCAGATCCACGATGCCGTCGACGAACCTTGGGTCGCGCTCGACGATGCCTACTGGCAGTTCGATCACTGCAAGGACCACCTGGTGATGTGCGGCTCGTTCGTCGGCTTCGACGACAAGGCCAGCGCCGAGCTTCGTGCGCGCTTTGAAGGGGCATCCCGATGAAAGTATTGATCCTCTCCGATCTCCATCTAGAGTTCGCGCCCTTCGAGCCAGTGCCGGATCTCGAATTCGATGTCGTCATCCTCGCGGGCGACATTCATTCGCCGGCCAAGCGCGCCGTCCAATGGGCGGCGGATCGCTTTCGTGGCAAGCCCGTGACTTATCTGTTGGGAAATCACGAGTACTACGATGGGCTCCTCGACACTACGCTGGCTGAAGCACGTCGCGAAGCCGAAGGAACCAATGTCCATCTGCTCGATGGTGACGAGTTGGTGATTGATGGCGTGCGCTTCCTTGGCGCAACACTGTGGACCGACTTCGCGCTCGCCATCGAGACACCTGAAGGGCCAATCAGCGATGTCGGGCGTGCCATGAAGATGGCGACCAATCTGCTGAACGACTATGCGCTGATCCGCACGGTCGACGAGTCGGCAGAACCCGATACCTGGCGCCACAAGCAGGGAAGAAAACTTCAAGCAGCCGACACGCTTCGGATTCATCAGGCGCAGCGTGCGTGGCTGCAAGACAGGCTTTCGGAACCGTTCGCCGGACCGACGGTGGTCGTAACGCACCACGCGCCTCACCGTGGCTCGCTTTCGCGGCGCTACGCCGATGACTGGGCCTCAGGTGCTTTCGTCAACGAACTCCCGGATGCATTCTTTGATGTGCCCGTGCTGTGGATACATGGCCACACCCACCAGCGTTTCGACTACCGGATCCGCTCCTGCCGAGTGGTTTGCAACCCACGCGGCTATGTGAACTGGAGCGGCAGGATCGAGAACAGGGACTTCGACCCTGCATTGGTCATTGAAATCAAGACCTTGAGGAGCTAGAGGTAGGCCGATCTCCACAAGACTTGCTGGCTCCGCGTGTTTGGCACAGAGGCCCGCGTCTGGCTGGACAAGTCGCACGAGTAACTCGATGGCCAAACCGCAACAGCTTTCTCTGCCGGGGGTGGTTCGGAAAAAGTCAGTCGATCTTCAGCGCAATCGGTGGCGATTCAACTGTTCGATGGTGCCGTTCGGGGCAACAAGCGGAAGCTCCGCATCAAAGCCATGATGCTGGTGTAGCCGGGTATGCTCCGCGCTCATGAAATGGGAAAGCAGTCTCTTGGCCAGCGCACCAGACCTCTCGCAATGGTTACCCGCCACCGCAATTGTTGCCGTCTTAGTTTTTGTCACTAGAGAGATACTGGAGTGGAGGCGCCGCAGCGCGGCTGATGCGCGGAAGCTTCGAGCATTGAAGAAGGTGCTCGCGCGCGAATGCGAACTGAATTACTGGCAAATCGACCAGTTGAATGAAGTGCTGACCGGGATGCGAGAGGTTGGTATTCAGGAGGATGCGGCCAGGGTTTCGTTTGCAGAGAGCGCCAGCGGTGGCTTCGTGGTGACAATCACAAGCCGCGATGGAAATGGCTGGGGTGGGATGTTGCAGGGAGTTCAAAAGGATGTGCTCTTGAAGCACCTCGTCGAAATCGCCGCACTAAGCGAACAGTTCTCTCTGCTGTGCGAATGCGCTCTTGATGCATTGGCCGAGGTAGAGCACGTTTTCAGTTCGTTGGTCTATGGCCCGGAAGCACACTTCCCATCTACCCGGGAGAATTATTTCGATGGGCTGATCGACTATGGTCTTGAGGAGCTACAGAAGTCTTCTTCTGCAGTGAAAGAACTTTATTTTTCCTGCACGGGCCGAGAATTGACGCGCGGGAAACTCAGATAGCCATTCGCACCTGGGCTCAGTTCGCGCGAATTCCTTTACTCTCAACCGTAAACGCCGGAGGAAATCTGATGGACTGGGGGGAGTGGATTGATGGCGAGGGATCGCCGGATCAATGGAAGTCGGCGGCGGCGGGCATCTCCCAGTTATTCGCCGAACCGGGTCGCCTCATCCGCCAGGAACATCGGTACACCAACAACCGCGCGTTCTGGGTGGAGGTGCGAGAGCCTCTAGATGGCGTGCGCTTGATCGCCTTCAACCTACCGCGTCATGGCAACACGCGTGGCGCTATCACGTTGCGGATCTGGACTACCAGCGGACCCGAGAGTGTTCACCACCACTTCGCCCGCGGACCCACATATCTCCTGCAGGGCCGCGCCTGCGCAAGATACACGAATATCGAGCCATACGGAATTCGAGAAAAAGACCTGCAGAAGGAAGACGTAGAAGTCCGCGGAGTGGCCTACGGCGCTGAACTCGCAGACGCCGGACAGCCGGCGGAAGCAGTTGCCACGCTTCGCAGCCTTTTCGAGACCTTCTGCAAGTTCGTGATGGATCGCCATAAGGCTGGGCCATCAGCGGAGGTGGATGTCAAGGAATCTACGGTGCGAACGGGTCCTGCTGCGTTGCAGGAAGAACAGCAGATATCGAGTCTTTTAGATGGTCTCTCGGACCTGAGCGATAGCGAACGCGACGCCATTGTGAAGGCTCGGATCGGCCAGTCAAAGTTTCGAGATCGATTGCTGAGTCGCTGGGGGGATGCATGTTCCGTCACCGGACTCAAAAGCAAAGAGGTGCTGATGGCGTCGCATATCGTGCCGTGGAGCCGGTGCGAAACAACGAACGCGCGCTGGGATGTGGACAACGGCCTTATGCTTACGCCAGGTCTTGATAAAGCCTTCGAGCTCGGCTACATAAGCTTCCAGCACGAGGGCAAGGAACGCGGGCGCATCGTGATATCGCCCAAGGCAAACTGGGACACCCGTCGGAGACTTGGCTTTGATGATTCGATGCTGCGCATTCGCGACTGGCACGAGGGTCTGGCGTACTACATCGAGCAGCATCGCACCTGGTGGAGACTATATTGAAAGCCGTGCCTGGACGGCGGCTCGGCATGGCGACCTTGAAGCATCTGGCGGAGTTTTTCCTTTGGCTTCATCGGCAGCTTTTCGTGATGTGCGCGCGGCATCGAGTACCGCCGCTGCTTCTCCTGAGCGTCTTGCTCGTCGCAACACGGGTCTTCCAGGTGCAGTATCCGACCTATCCTCGACCGCTGCTTCTCTTCGGCTTGGCGCAGCTGTGGGCTCTGGCCGCGCTGTTTCTGTCGAATCGCCGGGGCGGGCCGTTTCTCATCATTCATCATCCTTTGGTGCCAGGTCGACTTGGCATTCACCTCAATGGTGACTCCTCTGCCACGATCGCTCGCAGTAGCCTGACAGACATCGCGAAGCTGGCAAACGTTTGCAAGTGCCACACGTTGACCATGGACTCACCGCTGTTGGTTCATAGCCCGACGCAGAGGCGCGTAGCAATGCTGATGGAGCGAGCTTTTCGGAGGGAAGGGATCGATGCAGAAGTCTTGCTCGGAAATGCGCGTCCCTGGAGCGCGGTTTTCTCCTGCACATTCCGCTACTTCTACGCAGAGCAACTCGCCAAGTTGAGCACAACGAGGATTCAGCGAGTCGGTAGATGGGGGATAGCGAGCAGTGTCATCGTTGTCCGACAGCCCCGCCACCACCCGTAGCGCGGACCCTTCGCTTCCAAAGCGAACCAAACGGCCTCCCCATCCAAGTCGGAGTTGCGTTCGAGTACTTCGGGGAAGCCATGCAGAGCCCCATGCAGGGCGATTCTCGCTGGCTTCCGTGTGCAACCCACAGCGCCGATTCAGGCGATCTAGAGCTCTTGCTCTATCAGTGGATCTTTCGCGACGCGCGAAACGTAGAGAGCGGCTACATTCGCGCCAAGCACAAGGAACGAATTCATGCCCCCCTTTTCGCGATTTGATACCTACGTCTCAGAAGCTCGTGTGGTTGTGACTCGACTGTCCTCTCATGACGAAGATTTCGAGAGAGGGCTGACGTCAGGGACTATCGTAAGTACTCTCCGCGCATCAGTTCAGTTTGCAATAAGTGCACTAGAGATGGCTTATGGCGAGCTGGGCGAGGAACTCGCACTGCGATGCAAACTTCCCGTGGGGCGGGGCCAGTATCGCCTTCCGATCTTCCCGGTCACGCCTGCGGGGCGAAGCAATGAATTGATGGATTCGCTTCGCGACAGGCAAGCCGATCTGGCGGTGCGGGTGCGTAGCTGTCTGGAGGTAGCGACCGCAGACGGCTGGTTGGGAACGCTCATGCATCTCGCTAGATCGCCTGCACAGATGAATCTGCGCCGTGCCGTCGCGGCGGTATCCGTCTCCAAAGGGACGGATGGAACCATCGAGATGAATCTGCGCACGGAAACGGGTGAGCCGATCCCAATGTTTGCGCCAGTCCTGCTTCAGGAGAGTTCCTCCACATTCGATGGCATTGAGAAAGGCTACTACCTTGCCGTCCTCCCGGAGGCTCGTGAGATCGTTTCCTTTCTTGATCGGTGTGTTCGTGGTATGTCCAGCCTGGGAGATAGGCTTCGCGCGGAGCTCATCAGCTTCGGGCGTTAAATGCTGCTTGCAATGGCAGCGTCCTTGATGTATATAGTTTTGCGTCAAACTATTTTTATCTATGCCCTCTCGTAGCGGTTCATCGACTGTCGAGTTTTTCTCAGCCGCTCGCGCAGCGGCCCTGGCAGGCATTTCCCAGGCGATGCTCAACTACCTCTGCCGGGAGAAGCTCGTCATTCCGACGGTGCTGCGCCCGAGAGGACATGGTTTGAAGCGTGGCTACTCCTTTGGCGACGTTGTTGCGCTTCGCTTGGTCGCCAAGCTCTCCGTAGCAGGTGTGTCGGTTCAGCGACTGCGCAAGGCCTTGACGGGCCTCCGAAAGCTGCACCCGGAGATCACTTTGACATCCCTGCCTGGAAGCCACGTGGTATCCGACGGCCGCGACATCTATTTGCGCGGCAAGGGTGACACCCTGGAACGGGCATTGGATGGTCAGTACGTGTTCGCGTTTGTGATCGAACTTGCCCCATTGCGCGACGAGGTCGTTGCGGGCATGCTCGTCTCAGAGCGGGCGGAATTCGTCAAGCCAAGGAAGGTCGCCTGACGGCGATGTTCTCGAAGCAGGCAGCACGAGAGGGGAACGATATGTTGGCAGCGACATCAAGGCGCGACAGTCCGACTTGGCTGTTTGAGACGGTCTTGCGGTCTCTCGGCGGCACTCCAGAGGTCTCGCCCTCTCTGCAGAATCACGCACTGGGCGTTCTCCATGCGGCTTGCGACATCGCAGCGAACCCTTCCACGATCGGCCCGAAAACATTGCCCGAGTCGATCGAACTGGCGTTGCGGCTACGCGAGAACTCACAGTTGTGGCTTCGTCTGCAGGAGTTCCGCGCGCTGGACGCCATCCCCGCGGGAGTTGCCCGCCAACTCTTGACGGCGTTCGCTCCAATTGCTGCTTAGATCCAACCTCCAGTTGCTTCTCCAGCAACTGGATCGGCTTGCCGAGACGCCGTATTTTTCTCCACGGCTCGACAAGTACATCGACGATCTGAGGGACGCAACGCGCGCAGCCATTGCGAAGATGAGTACCGACCCGCCGTCGTTGAACGAGAAGCTGGCACGCGAGGTCTTGGAGAACATCTGGCAGCTCACCCAATTTCTCACGGGAAGTACGACGAAGCAGATCCCGTATGAGGTCGTCTACGCCATCGAGAAGGCGGCCGAGGAGTGGACATCGAGCGACCTGCTGGTGACCACCGCCATCGTCCAGGACTCGGGCTTCTTCTTTCAGGGCGGTCGAGAGTCCTTCTTCAAGCTCGTGGAGACGGAGCTGGGCATCACGATCCATGGGCGCCCCGTTCAGATCGCCTTGCCGTACATCTATCGTCACAAGCCGTTGTTTTGCAGCCCGCTTTTTCACGAGGTCGGGCACTACGTCGATAACGCTCGCGAAGTCGTTGGCACAACCATGCTGCAGTGTCCCCCTGAGGCCGGGCCAGACCTTCCCGGCATTGATGGGGTGGCTGAGGTGCCATCGATGAATGAAACGCAAAAGAAGATCTGGCTGAAGGTCGTCAAGGCACACCGCCAAGAGTACTTTGCGGATCTGTTTTCGGCGAGTTATGTGGGGCGGGCAGGCAAGGAGTTCCTGCAGCAGTTTTGCCCTGAAGATGAGGTGACACATACCCACCCGGCCGCGGCGGACCGGTTCGCATTGCTTGATGATTTTCTCGAAGGTCGGCCGAACCCCATCATCGATATGTTTCAGACAACCTTGGCCCAGTTGGAGTTACCGCCCCTAGCGCGCAGGTTCGACGCAGTGGATCTCGAGCAGTCGTTGGGCAACGTCAGGCCCTTTGACGTGAGCTCGAACAGGACGCTGTTCGGATTGTTTGAATCCGGATGGGACTTCCTGATAAGGCAGTGGAATGCTAGCACTGGAGACTGGGAACACATCGCCCAGGACGACCGGGTGGATGTGGTCAATGATCTGATCGAGAAGTCCATCAGAAATCGGATGATTCGAGAGGCTTGGAATGCGGTTGCTCACTCGTAAGGAGCTTATCGATTCGCTTGCCAGCGACTCGGCTGACTCCATCTGCCTGGACCCACTCCTGCGTGAAGACCAGGTCGGCGAGGTTTCCGTTGATCTGCGCCTGGGCTACGACTTCCTTGTCTCCGTGCTCACGCGCAGCCCGGCGGTCGAGCTGAAGTCATCTCCAGGGGCCAGATTCAGGGGCATCCAGACGTATTTCCAGGAGACGAGGCGCACGCTTGGAGAGCGCTTTGTGCTCTATCCGCACCAACTGGTCCTCGGCACGACAGTCGAATACCTCGCCTTGCCGAACAACGTCTATACGGACATTACCGTGCGCAGCAGCTACGCGCGTCTGGGGATTGGCATTAGCACGTCCCTGCAGCCTGGTTGGCGCGGCTGCATTCCCTTGGAGCTATTCAACCACGGGAATACGCCGGTCGAACTGGTTGTCGGTAGCTGTATCTGCCAAGCCAAGTTCTACGAGATCGGTAGCCAGGTGCAGTACGTGAGCGAGGCTCGTGGTCGAAAGTATTTCGGTAGCATCCGGCCCGTGGTTTCAAAAGCCAAGCGAGACAAGGACTTGGCCGTCTTGGCCAAACTCGCGGAAAACTTCCATGGAGAGTCTACGTCGGACGTCAAGGAGGTCGACGTGCCCGAGCTATCCGAACTGCCCGAGACAGGCACCTCAGGCGAAGCATCTCCTGCTGAATAGAAGGCTAGCTGCTGAGCCAGCCCAGGGTCAACACTTGGTGCGTATTGCAAAAGCCGTCAAGCTGGATGATTCGCTTCTCGCCCCGAAGATCGACTAGGCTGTCACTGCCACCAACGACCGGCCCCCTGCGTCTCCAGGAGGCATTGCGCTCGATCAAGGCGTAGATGTCATGCGCCGTCACAGCCGGGAACAACTGCCGGAAGGCGGGCGACGTGATGAAGTGATGCACCCCCGTACCATCAATGCTCGGGCCAATGTCGGCGTGCCTGGGGTGAGCACTGATTAGTCCGAACGAAGCTAGAGCTGGGTTACGCTCTTCGACGAATCGCCAGAACGTGGACGTCAAGGTGTTGCCGTAGCGCTCCTTGAGTGCCTGAATGCTCTTGAAGGACTGCGGAACATCCTGGGCTTCGCGACTGAACCGAGATCCGAAGAAGAGCATCCGGCCAGCACCGAAGTTCGCCTCAGCTTCGATAAATTCATGGCAAGCAGGATTCAGTGTCGCCTCGTTGTCTCCAAGCAGAAACTCCGAGTGCCAGGGGATGAAACTGTGGCTGATCTCATGGGCTTCGATCCATCGGTGCTTCAGTAGAGGCACTTCTTGGTCGATGAAGATCTTACGATCGTCGGGCAGCCACAGGCCACTCAGCTTGGCCTTCTTTACAACATCCAATATCAGTCGCGGATCCTCCGCCAGCCGCTTGCCAGCGACTTTAATGCGATGCGCGAACTCTGCGAGCGGCCCCACGTCGAGGGACGAATAGTATTTGCGGTCCAAGCGCAGGAGCTCGCGCACCATCGCAAGATTCAAAGGCGGTTCCGGCCGCCCCAAGTCACGCAAGATCCTTTCGACCAGCTGATCGATATCTTTTTGCTCTCTCGGGCCGACCAGTTCCAACAAGATGAATCCTTTAAGGCTTTTCTCTCAGATAGCGAACGAAGTTTCGCAAAAGCTCCTGCTCCTCTTGCGTGAGCGTGGATATGTCGTCGGAGTGCGCAGCGAACTTCATCGCCTGAGTGCGAAATGCATCGTCGTTGGATGAGGCTGCACCCGCGAGCGTCATCACTTCCTTGAGAGGAAGCTCAAGGAATTTCGCAATGCTGGAGATGGTCCGTGGCCTGGCCTGATACGAAGGGTCATGCTCAATTTTTTGAACCTCCTCCGCATCGACCGATAGCTTCTGAGCGAGCTGAACCACGCTCAGTTTTCTCGATCGCCGAGCTAGGCGCACAAGCACGCCAAAGGCAACTGTCAATGGAGAGACTGCCGTCTTCTGTTCGTTCAACGGGAATACGGATGCGCCGATCACGAAGTCATCATCCAGTGTTTCTTGAATCATTCGCGCGTACCACTGGCGATCCGGGCGATTTCTAATGCTCATAAGAGACCTCCTTACTTAGGAGTTCTGGGCGCGAGTAGTTCTGCTGCTCGCTGAGGTGTCATCTCGTAGTAGGGCAAGCCATCGGCCTTAACGTCGACCCCCAGGCACTCCATGCCTAGCGTGTCGCGGTAGAGGGATTCGGCTCCGGGCAAGGAGTGCAAGCCGATACGTCCGTCGAATCCTTCGTTGTAGCTACGCACGATGGCTTCAGTCACGAGAACCAGGCCCACGCCGCCGTACTTGGGTTCGGGGGTAAATCTGGATCGATTCCAAGGTGCTGTGGAAACTAAGTCCACATACACCATGTGTTGGTTAAGTTGACTCTGGAGCTGGCAACGATACAGCAAGTTGAGAAATATCATGCCTTGCGTCAGGCCTTCGCTTCTGAGCGCGTACGACGCCCATTGCAGCTGACCTTGGCGGCTGTGGAACTTCGAACCCCATCTCCAATGGGAGTCGGCTACGTTCCATTCTTCGACTGACTCTCTACTCAGCGTTCCCGCGACTCGCAGCTCTTCGAGCTTCGCCTGCATCGGCGGGAGCCAATGCTGCTCATAGCAAGCAATGTCGTTGGCATCGATCTGTTCGCGCAACTCGACGGGCTCCAAACGCTTCGTGTGCCGGTTCCAGAGTTCGACCATAGGTTTTACAGGAGCATGAGCTCCGCCTTCTCTTTACTTTTCTCGTTCTCGAAGAACAGCTTCTCGCCACGTTGCTGGCGAATGTCGACCGTTTGATACAGCCGCAGCGCCTGTCTGAGCACGGCTGTCTTGGACAACGATTTGTCCGAGGAAAGCGCATCGAGCACCTCCATCTCTACGTCCGACAAGACGAGCGTGAGGGTTTTCTTTGCAGCGGTAGTCATGTTGATGGGACTCCTTTCGGGGGCGGTTGAGGGGGATCAATCCCGGGGATTGGGTCCTGATTTTGCCAGAAAACACATAGTTTGTCGATAGTTTATCCATTGAAACTACGCACCCCATGGCGACTTGACATGTGTTTTTTCATCATTTAATATTCATTCACTGACTAGTTTTTACTGATTTTCTGGTCATCGCTGGACAGGCAGCTGGCCCTGTATCTCGACAGAAGGAAAACATATGTCGTACTCCGAAGACGATTCCAACGCCCCCGGTGCAGAGCGCCGGGCCCGCGGCTTCCGCCTCCAGTTCGCCCAGGACGGCCTGAACTTCCGTGAGGTGGAGATCGGCGACCCCGTTCCGCTGGGACGACAGGTCCTCGTTGCCGGCGGCCTGAACCCTCACCTTGACTACAGCCTGTTCGCTATCCTCGAGTCCGGTGAGTTCGAAGACATCCGACTGGATGAAGCATTCGATCTGCGCGGCCGCGCCGGCGCCAAGTTCGTTGCATTCCAGACGGACCGGGACTTCAAGTTCACCGTCCAAGGTCGCCAGGCCGAGTGGGGCAAGCCCGCGATCCCCGGCGCCGTGCTCTACGAGCTCGCGCAGCCGGCTGCAGGCGAAGCCGTGTTTCTGGAGGTCCGCGGCGGCGAGGACCGGCTGATCGAACGCGATGAGGTGGTCGATCTGGCCGCGCCGGGGGTGGAGCACTTCATCACGGCCGCGAAGCCCAAGTTCGACATCGTCGTGAACGGCCACGAAGTTCAGGTGGACGAGCGGCGCCAGACCTTCGAGCAGTTGGTTGCCATCGCCTTCCCCAACGAAGCACCGACTCCGGAGGTGCGGTACTCCATCACCTACCGCCGTGTCGCCTCGATCCCCCACAGCGGCGAACTGGCTGCCGGTGGCTTCATCCTCGTCAAGAACGGGAGCATCATCAATGTCAACCGCACTGTTCAGTCGTAACGCCGACCTCAAGCGCCTGCGCGACGAGGGCTACTTCGTCGAGGTAATGGGGGGTTCCCTCGTGATGCGCGAAGTGCCCTACGTGAATTCGCGCAGGGAAGTGAAGCTCGGCACGCTCACTTCCAGCCTCTGCCTGACAGGCGACGTCACGCAGAAGCCGGAGCCCCATACGGTCATCTTCGAAGGGGAATTCCCCTGCGATGCCGACGGCACGCCGATCCGCGGCATCGGCAACTCCGCTGGGGCTGGGGTGCAACAGCACATGCTGTCGAGCAAGCCCGGCCCGCAAGGCTACGACAACTACTTTCAGAAGATGTCGACCTACGCCACGATCCTGTCAGGCCCCGCCGCGGTGCTGAACCCCGAGCTGACGCCGCGGGTCTTTCGCACGCCGGATGCCGAGGAAGATTCGGTCTTCCACTATGTGGAGAACGCGTCAGGGCGCTCTGGCATCACCACGCTGACCGCGCGACTGATGCCAGAGCGCGTCGCGATCGTGGGGGTTGGCGGCACGGGCTCGTACATCCTCGATCTCGTCGCGAAATGCCCCGTGCGCGAGGTTAGGCTGATCGATGGCGATGATCTCCAGCAGCACAATGCCTTTCGGGCGCCAGGGGCTCCGTCGATCGAGAAGATGCGGGAGGTGATCAAAAAGGTGGACTACTTCACCGAAATTTACTCGCGGATGCACCGATTCATTTTCCCCAACCGGGTGATGATCAGCGAGGCCAATACACACCTGCTGGATGGCATCACCTTCGCGTTCATCTGCATGGATGCGGGTGACGGCAAGCGCGTCGTCGTGGAAAAGCTGGAGCAGCTCGACATCCCGTTCATCGACGTCGGCATGGGTCTGGAGCTTGTCGACGGCACGCTCGGCGGCATCCTGCGGGTGACGACCAGCGTACCGGGCCAACGCGAGCACTTCAGGGAGCGTGTTTCCTTCGCCGCCGACGGCGTCAACGATGTCTACGCCTCGAACATCCAGGTGGCCGACCTCAACATGCTCAATGCGGCACTCGCGGTCATCAAGTGGAAGAAGCTGCGCGGCTTCTATCGTGATCTGGAAGGAGAGCTGCACTGCTCCTACACCACCGACGGCAACATGCTGTTGAACGGGAAGTCGGCATGCTGAAGCACACCGAGCTTGAGCCGCGGTTCGTCAAGGGAGTTCCGCGCGAACTGGAGCCCGGCGTGCTCTACGTCTCCATGGAGTACGCAACTGTCGTCCACGGCTGCTGCTGCGGATGCGGGCTTGAGGTCGTCACCCAGCTTTCGCCAACGCACTGGGAATTGAACTTCGATGGCGAGGCCATTTCGTTGTGGCCTTCCGTGGGTAACTGGAATCTTCCTTGCCAGTCGCACTATGTGATCAGGAGGAACAAGGTACTGGAAGGCGAACCGTGGAGCCCCGCCCAGATCCGCGCTGCTCACCAGCGCGAAAAGGCGGCCAGGGACAGATACTACGGACAGTCGCAGCCCGCAACGCCCTCGAGCCCGGCTATACCCTCCGCCTCCCTAGCGCCCCCGTCGTCTCGGGCGCCACAAGTTACGCGTTCCTTCGCAAGCTGGCTCGCCAAGTGGTTGAAGTAGCGTGGGCGGTAAGGGGGCCTCCGACCCTTACCACGCCCGTCGCAGGTCGACTTTGAGGCGACTGCAAGCTATGCTCATCGAAGGAGGGGCAAAAAGATGTTGGTTTACAAATACATGCCGGGAGATCGGTTCTTCGACAATTTCAAGTTCAGGCTTACACCGGCAGAGGACTTAAACGATCCTCGTGAGCTCGTCCCCGACATTCGGCTCCGAGACCCCGACGCATACGCGCAAAACATTGTTATCAGAAACCTTGAGAGCGCCTACTGGCGAAATCAGATTGCAAACCCAGACAAGACTCCCGCACAGGTTTGGGCCGGCCTCATCGCCGCCGCCGAGGCGCATATGCGCGGCTTTGACGAAAGGGTGACCGCGCGCAATATTTTTGACATGTTTATGCGCGTGACCAATCGGAATGTGGGGGTGCTGTCTCTGACGGCAGATCCATTGAACGAGTTGATGTGGGCACACTATGCAGGCAGCCACTCGGGCTTCGCTGTTGGTCTCGATGTGAACAGCGACTTCTTTCGGCCAAAGCCTGGTGAACCGAAGGTGTGTGGGGAACTGATGAATGTCATCTACACCAACACCACCCCCGTGGTTTATGTGGAAGCCGGAACGCTGGATATTCCAAAGGAGGTCTTCTTCACCAAGGCCACGGCGTGGTCGTACGAGCAGGAGTGGCGGATGATCAAGTATCTACCCACCGCTGACGAAGTGCGGACTGTCGATGGCAAGAGCATTCACCTGTTCAATGTTCCGGTAGAAGCCGTCAAAGAGGTGTTGATCGGCGCCAAGACCAGCAGCAACGCTCGTGATCTGGTGATCACACAGGTGCGCTCGGCTGCACCAGATGCTTCGATAAAACAGGTACGTTTCGATCTGGAGAGCGGTTATACAACAGTAGACCTGTGATCCGTCCGTCAGATGCAACCTGTTGAGATACTGGTTGGCACGGAAGCCGCGCGAATACAGGTCATCAGTCTGGCTGGAAGAACCGTAGCGCTCGTCGATACCGGGCGTGTAGCGCAGCACGTCACTCACGGTTTGGGCCCGACGCGTCTCGATCTCCTTTTTCCCTACGACCGAGATCGATTGAGGTGTTTCGATCAGCGGCGTGTCGATCTTCGTGCCGGTGGCGCTACGGCTGGCGACGAACCCCTCCGCGGGTCCCGTGGCTGTTTCGCCTGAGCTGCATTGCCAGCCGGCCGCAACGTTCACCGTTCAAGGAAACGGCCATCCGGATCGCGTGACTAAACGCGATTCACCGACGTCGGGAGCAAGCATCAATTGCCGCGAACCTGAGAGACGAACCATGGCGGCAGTCCACCGATACCGCTGAGAAAGTACGAGCGACGCACATCCGCGATGCGGACACACATCTCGAATCGCTGCGGCCACTCTTGTAGCAGCCAGACAGCCATGCCAAACAGGCGGTGACGCTCGACCACGCCTCGTGTCTCGTAGGATGCTCCACGGTTTCCAAGGACATGGTAGCCCTGGGGCCAGATCTGGTCGGCGACGGCGTCGTAGAGCTGGCCGTCCTTTGTCGAACTGGAGAGGATGCGGATCACTTGGCGCAGCACCAGCAGGATGTCGGCGGATTTCTCGTAGGTCTTGCTTTCGAGCGTGGCCCATCCGAAATCGTTCATGAACTGCAAGGTCCGCACCGCAACGCTCGTTTGCCAGTCGGGCCACTCGAAGCGGTCGACCGGCGCGAAGCCAAGGTCGTACCCACAATGGGTGCAGCTGGCCATGGAAGGAGCCCTCACGGCGTTGCGATCACCGAGCTCGCCGCGAAAGTAGGCATGCGGCTTGCCACATGACGTACAGCGGTCCACCAGCAAGGTGTGGTGGTGCTCGCATTCCGTGTAGAACGCCAGACGCCATGACCTGCGAATGTAGGGCTCTTCGTCCATGCGCAGGCAGATCGGGCAGAACTGAAGGCCGAACTTCAGTCGCTGACGGTGCCAGATCCCAAGTGGGAGGAGCCAGGTGGAGTTCCCGTTGGGATGATGATCGGTGTCGATCTTGTCCGCGAGGTCGGCCAGCGTAGTCTCATAGATCTCTGCCACGGGCCTTCCCGTCAGAAGGGCTAGGCGCTCGATCAGCCAGGGCGGCGCCATGCGATCGACGTCCCGGTTCCAGACGGGCGCCATGTTCCCCCCGATGCGCGCGCACAATGCATGGACCTTGATCCGATTGGCCCGCGCCAATCGTACGATCCACGAACTCAGCAGTTCACCGGGCCTGCTTCGCGGGTGCACCGGCAGGACTTCGCCACTGAGGCCGTACGCGAGCATGATGGGTACGAGTCAATCGCTTTCGGCAGCAATCGACCCAAGCGCCTCCTCCGCACGAGCCAGGGTCTTGATCGTGATGCACTCCGACTTGTCTTCGATCGCCAATTCGGCGGCCATCTTCACGAGGTCCGAGATGCGGCCCGTCACGCCATCGCTTCGTTCATGGATGTCCTGCGCAAGGGAAGCATCGTCGAGATTGGATGCTTTGCGCAAGGGCAGGGTCTGCTCCCACATCGCCAGAGCGTCTTGGTATTCCTCGTTCAGCCCGAAACGATAGAGACGCTTCACCCTCAATCGACTCTTGAGCTGTGTGCTTTTGACGACTGCATTGACCGCTTTCTCGACGCCGGAAGCAATGATGGGTCTGCGGGTCTCGCCCATGATGTACTTGACATGATTGAGTGCTACGTCCTGCTCCGTGGGAGTGCCGACCAGCAGATCCTGGAATTCCTCGATGATCAAGGCCCGCATGCCCACATCCTTCATCAGGTCGATGCAGTCCACGCGCACTGCGTCCGGCTTGGCCGTCGCGGCTGGCCGGCAGTTGAGCGAACCCATGATCTCCCGATAGATGTCCACGCGGGCGCGTCCGGCGACAGTGATGTGCACGACGGGAACGATGGCCGCATCCCCCTCAGTGTTGTCCTGCGCGGGATGCTCCTTCATGAATTGATCGATCAGGAACGACTTGCCGATCAAGGACTCGCCCACGAGCAGCATGCCGCTGGGCCGGATGGCATCTTCTTGCCGATACAGGCGATTCATCGCTTTCAGGATCTCGGTGGATTGGTGGAAAGAAATGAAGCGATCACGCGAGATGAAGGTCAGTCTTTCCTCATCGCTGAGGTCCGCCACCACTGCGTAATCTTCGCCAAGATGCGGGTATTTCAAAGAGCGATTCTGGGAAGCTGTCGCGAGGGTCATGAAGGTGCTCCAGGTGATCGAGAGAATGGGTAGCGGTGAAAACCGAGCCAGGTCAGACCGCCGGCGGCAGCCGGCTGAGAAGCGCCGCTTTCTGTTCCGGCGTCCGAGGCTGAAGACCGCCTGGCGCACGCGGGCTCGCCGACGGCTTCGGTGCAGGCCCCGCACGATGCATCTCGCCGCGCGCGCGCTTTTCCTTTTCCTTGCGCAGATGCCTGGCCCGTTTGGTCTTCTCCGCCGCACTGGCCATTTGCTCCTCGGCACGCTGTGCGCGCTGGCTGCGTTGATCGTCATAGATCGCAGCGGGACGCCCCAGACGCTTGCGCTGGGCCTTGTGCTCCCACAGCGAGAGAGGCGATTGAGTGCGGTCAGCGTTCGGGAGAGTCATGAAACTGCGATCTTGTCCCTGATCGAGCCACACCTTGGACAGAACATCTCTGGGGTCGTAGCGCAGATCGAACTTCCGCCCTGCGGCAGTCGACCTCGCATCGAGCTTGTCGCTGAGCGACGCGAGTTCGTGACTGAAGAACTTCTGGCTGAAAGCACGCATGAACCCCTGCTTGACCACTCGCTGCTCGAGTACAGGCATGAGCGAGATCCGCAGCTCCTCGGGATCCGAAGGGACCTCCGGAAGGCCGCGCGCGGGCATGACGTCACCATCATGGATGCCTGCGTCCCAGCGCTGCAACGGGCAGCGCCGGTTCATACCCACGCCGGAGTGCTCCCTGAGGTGATACTCGTTGACGATGAAGTCAGTAAACAGCGCCTCGAACTCATCGATCGTGAGAATGGCGCGTCCCTCCGAGTCGTATTCGGCCCGGTCCCTGGGGTTTGAGAACTTCGTCCCGTCCAATGTCGTGATCCAGTCCATGAACGTGCTGAAAACGGACTCGACGTGTCCGCCGAACTGAGGCTGCCCGACAGGACGGCGACGGATCTTGAACTTGTAGCGCCTGCGCGCTCGCTGGATCATGTGCCCATTCAGTTCGGCCGCGTTGTCGACAAGGATGACGTCCGGAATGCCCCAGCATGGCCATCTGCCCTTCACGTTCTTCTTCTGCAGATACTTGTCCTTCGGCAGGAATGCATGTGCCAGGGCAAGGCCATAGTTCAGCGTCGACGGCGCATTCAGCGAAATGAAGAATCCCAGGATCATCCGGCTGAAGCAATCAACAACCAGCGTGAGCCAGGCATCCCCGATGGGCAGCCGTTCTTCTGAATCGACCAGACACAGCTGGACGGGTGAATGGTCTACCTGGATCGTGGACAGCGGATAGTCCGTGCACGGCAGGGAGCCGACCTTCAGGCGGTACTCATCTCTCAGCTGCTCGAGACGTCCCTCGGACTGCAACTGATCCCGGCGCGACGTCTTCGCGATCTCGCGATAGATCAACTTCTTGGACATGGGTGAGAAGCCCTTGGCCTTGAGCTGGCCGTCCAGAAGGGTCTTGATGTGCGGCACAGTCTTGCGCAAGGCAATGAACCGGTGCTTTGCCAAGGCGTCCCTGAGCATCTGCATGGCTTCCTCAGGATGTCGCTGATCGCCCGCGTCATTGCGCACAGCCCTCGCCAGTCCGTTGGTGCTGTCGTATCGCCGTACAGCTTCGACGCGCCGGTAGGCTGTCGAGGCACTGACTCCGAGCTCCTCGGCCAGCATGAGCGTGCGAAGCCTGCGCACGCGCCTGTCCGTCTCCTTGAGGATCTCCTTGCACTTGTGGAAGGTTTCGACATCCTGCTCGTGTTCGAACCGCTCATGAGGACTCATCTGCGACTCGTGGGGAAGCTCCCTGAGCCGGCGTCCTTGCATGTGCTTTTGCCATTTGCTGGCGGCCCGCGGAGCACCAGGTTCCGCGACACCGCGTGGATCGGCGGCATCGGCAAGGTCGAGCGGCACGGCGGGATCGGCCTCGAGCAATGGCCCGACTTCCTGCACCGGCAGGAATTTTCGTGAACCACCTCCGAGGGGGACGCACAGCAGCTGATCGCCGTCCCTGGCATCCACGATGCGCCAGTTGCGGCCATTCCACGAAACGCCACGTCCTGGCTCGAGTGACAGCGAATAGGTTCTTGCGGTCACCGCGGCAACCCGATCAGGCTGGAGTTCTGCAACACCTGCGTCAGATCCACCTCCAGACGGCGGGTCGCGATCAACCGGTAGACAAGAGGGAGATAGGCGAGTCGCTCGTCCGGATTCTTGCCAAGACGCGCGACAAGATCGCCCATCGGAATGCGCACGCCTGGCTCGAGCGCAGCAAGGATTGCCTCCGAGCGGCTGTCATCCTGAATTCGCTCCAGATAGGCCGTGAGAAATCTGGCGTTGGTCAGGTAGGGCGTGCAAATCTCCGATTCCCGCTTCACCAGGAAGCGAAGGCCTCTGCTTTTGCACAGCCTGTCCGCAGCCTGCCACTTGAGCTCGTTCTCGCGAGGGTTGTCCTTGTCCTTGCGCGGAAGGCGTGCGACGGGGCGTGGGTCATCCTCGTCGAAGTCAGGCTTGATCTCGATCACCTCCGTTTTGAGGGCCGCCTTGCCGGTGACCTTTTTGTAGCGAACGATGAAATCGGGCGTGTACGTTCGGCGCTTCTTGTTGTCGTCGTACCAGACGATCTCTTCTTGCCATCGGCAGAAGTCCTCGACCCGGAGATCAAACCGCACGAGGTCGAGAAAACATTCTTCGAGATAGCTTTCATACTCGACGTCATACGGGTCGACACCGGTCACATTGACCGGGCTGCCTTGGATTGTTCGGGTGACCATGCGGACAGAATGCATGAACACGCTTCAAACGCGCAAGGTTCAGCGACGCTGTTGAGTGCTTAATACCTCATCAAAATCTCGATGATCAGCAAAAAGAACTAGCTCAACTCTGAGCTCTCGAGAGAGCGGTTGGCAGCGTACCGCGTTCAGGTGAAATGCTCAGTGTCGGCAGCCTTTCACGGTGCAATTCACCTTCTCGTCGGCTCTAAGGAGTCAAGCGCTCCTCAGAGGAAAGCTCCGTCACCACCGTCAAGAAAAACTCGCTCTGCCTTACGACTTCCTGAGATCTCGATGGCTGCTCCATGGGGCGATACCGACGGTCTTAGAAGTTGAACTCGACCACCCGCGCAGTGACGATCTCATCGGGCTCCTTTCCAAGAGGAAAGGCAAAGATGTAGCCGACTCCGCAGCGAATGGGCTTGGCACCCCGGTCGCCTGCAGACTGGATATACACCACACGCTCGGCAAGGCGCAGTGCGAATTTCATCCGCTCGAGTTCATCGAGCCTGGATTGAAATTCGTTGCAAACCTCCAGCTTGTCTACCTCCGTGAAAAGCTCCTTCGCCTCGCGGTAGTCTCGCCAGTAGTCAGTCAGTGCGGCAGACACTTGCGCAGCTTCCTGCGGAAGGTCGGCAGCCGCATCGAACATGTCTGCGCTTACGGACTCCGCAAGTTCTACAAGCCGTCGTCCAGTCGCGGGCTGCACGGAGAGGGTGATGTGTTCCCGCTCAAATTTATCCTTTGCAGCCTGTACTTCCGCAGCGGTGATCGGCTTATGCGGCTTGTTGAAGCAGTCAATGTCATTGGCCTCGAATGCGCGGGCAAGCGCGCGACGCGTATCGACACTGGACGGCTCCCCTCGCTCGACGCGTTGAATCGTGCGAGCTGTAAGACCGGTGATTTCGGCCAGCTGTTCCTGAGACCACTTGCGCCCTTGCCGCATGATCACAACCATAAGGGCCAGCTGGGAGGGGGAAATGACGTGCGGCTCGTTGGCGGCTTCGGCCGTCGGTTGGTCCGGATGCGATTCAGCAGTCGTTTTCATGGAGGTCTGCTCCGGTGGTTTCGATGATCTGAAGTATCCGAAGCAAGTCTCGACGGCAACACGACAGGGACCCGACAGCGCTACGACACAAACCGCCAGGTTTCTAGTTGCAAGCGTGTCGCCAGTCTTCTCTGCTATCGTTAGAACGGTATGTCGTCATCGCCGGAGTCGATGGCTGCGGGAGGAGCCGCTTGCCTCGTACGAGCGCTGGAAGGCGCCCTCGTCGCGGGCGCATCCGCAGCCCTGTCGGGCGCGGCGCTGCCTGGCGTCGTTGTTCCAACACCGGCCCCGTCCAACGCGGCCTTAAGCGCCGCCTCCACCGCATCAATGCGTTCCTTGCACACCTTGTATGCATCGACTGATTCGGTGACGATCGTCAGCAGGTCATCAATGTTGGGTTCGTCCTGTTCACGCAGGGTCTCCGCGTGCTTCTGAAGGATCCCGTAGGCATCTCTGAAGCTTCCTTGGGCCATCGTCATTTCCTTTCTCTGGCAGGGACAGTTCGCACTTCGGTCAACCCGTCCCTGAACTGAATATTGAGCGTCGGTGAAATCTGGGCTTGCTCGCTGGAGGTCACCGGTCTTCCCTCATCGTTGCGAACGATCGCGAAGCCACGTGTCAGCGTTTTGCCGGGACCTTGCCCTGTTACCTCACGCATCAACGCCTGAGTGCTGCCGCGGGCCAGTTGCACAACACCTGCAGCGCGTTCCGCCACCCGCTGCAGGCGGTTATCCAGAGCCTGCCCCACCGTCCGCGTAGCCGCTGCCGTGCGATCGACGACGGTGTTGAAGGCAAGGCCTGTGGCAGACCTCGCCTCGCCAACGTTAGAGAGCGCATCGATACGGATGGCAGTCATCAAGACCGGTACCTCCTGCTTGGCTGTTCCGACCGTCTGCATCGCATCTGCACGCACCTCGTTCAGTAACGCCAGACTTTGGCGGGAGGCATCATGGACGCGTCGCACCGCGCCAACGGCAATCGTGTTCACTATGGCCGTACTTTCCTGCTTCGCGCGAGCCAGATGCTCACGGGCATCGCCCCTGATTTCCGTTTCGCTGCGCTCTATGGCGAGCCGGACGGTGCGAACAGCTTGCATGCCTGTGACAAGAATCTCATCCCAAGCGGTACGAACTTCGCGCACACGGCGAGAGATCTGCTGCTCAATACCTCCGATGACCTTGCTGGGTGTATCGAAGCGGGTGTGGGCCACCTCATCGGGCAATGTGCTGTCGCGCTCATGGCCGATGCCGGTGAGGACCGGAATGTCCTGATCGCAGATGAAGCGGGCGAGCTCGTAGTCATTCAGCCATGCGAGGTCGTTCACTGCGCCGCCACCGCGAATGATGACGATCGCGTCTGGGCCTTCTGCGTCTCCCAGATCACGCAGCGCGGCCGATGCAGCCGCTACCACCTCGCGTGCCGCTCCCTCTCCCTGGAAACGGCTGTGGGCATAGACGAAGCGGCAGATGCCGAACTGTTCCAATCGCTCTGCTTCCTTCCTGAAGTCTCCCAAGCCGGCCGCTTCCTGCGGTGCGACGACGAGGACGACCCGGTAGTCCCAGGGCGACGAGAGCCGACGATTACGGTCAAACACTCCTTCCTGCTGTAGTCGAGTCCGGATCTCTTTCTTGCGAGCCTCGAGGTCACCAAGGGTGTACTCCGAGTCAATGGCATCGATCTCGAGGCTGAAGCCGTACTGTGCCTTGAAGGCGGGCCTCGCTCGCACCAGCAGCTTGATGCCGGCACCGATCACAGCACCCGTGGCCTTCTCAAAGTCGGGAAGGATCCGGGAAGCCGTACCAGCCCAGATCATGGCCCGCGCCCTGGCGATCGGCTGGCCGGCGCTGTCTCGTTCGGAGAGCTCCAGGTAGACGTGGCCATTTCGCACGCTGGCTTCGTTGACCTCTACCAGTGTCCAGACGCCGCTGGCGAAGGCCTGCGCCACTGCAGCAGCGACGCCGTTGAGCAGGCGGGAAAGCGGGATGCCCTTCTTGACGGTGGCCATGCTGGTAGATGCCGCATCTGCGAGCGCGACGTCCGTGGAGTCACCAGTTGGTGCGGTACTCGCAGGCAGCCAAGCACTGAACGCGACCAAGTCCACCCCGGCCTCGACGTACCAGCGCTTCACCGTGCCATCGAAGCGCGCGCCGAGGGCTTTCGCGGCATCTTTGGAGCGGTAGGGGACGTCGAGGTATTGGCGGGACATGGTGCGTTTCAGATGCTGCTTGGGGCAAGGGCCCATCTACTTGCTATCCATTTTTTCCTTCTGCTCTACCTTGTCCCTGGCAGTAGCAAAGTGAACATTCATGGAGGGACGTTCTCTTCTGGCGAGGCACTTTGCCGCATACCAGAGCCAGCGTAGAACTGAGCGCCCGAATCTGTCTGCGTCGAGCATCGGCGGATCGAACAAGACTTTCCGTGCGATGGCCAACTCAATAATAGAGCGTTGCTTTCTCACCGAGTCCTCAATGCCAAGCGACACTGCGCGCGTTCGCAGGTGAAGTACCCCCTGTATGGGTACATGGAACGCAATATCGTTGCCCCCAAAACTGGTGCAATGAACTGCGCAGATTCTGCCTCGGACGTCGAACAACGGCCCTCCACTGTTGCCACCATAGATAGGCACGTTCGTCTGAACGCAGGGGAACGGCAGCATGACTCGGTCCCTCATGACCTCGAAGATTTCAGACACATGGCCAAAGCTCAGTCGAACCGCGAATCTCACTGACGCAGCTGCAGTCAATCCGTCGGTGAATAGCTCTCCGGCAAACCGGGCGGTGGTCACTCCTGACAACGTCTCGTTCTCAAAGGCTTGATCGTCTGCCAACACGGCAAAACTGAATACCGGCTCGCCAATGCTCAATTCATCCAGTGACATTGCGATGGGCAAGGTTGGTCGCTCTGCCGCTGGGGGAGCTGCTACTGTTTCACTCAGGGCTAGGTCAAACCCCGGATGCTTGTCCGATTTGCTGAAGTTGCGAACTGCGATGCTTCGATCCGAAAAAGTCTGAACGGCGAAGATAGGGCCGCGATCCATCCCATCCTGACCAATGTTCTCTTCCACGACATGCCATGCCGTCACCAGGTGACCTACATCAGTCACCCAGAAACCCGTCCCAATCAGACTTGTTTTGCCGCTCTCCAGATCGATTCGGAAGATCGGAGCGATGCCCGTGAGGAGATCCAATTCCTTGCGGGTTCCGGGATATGGCTTGAAGAGCATCCCCCATTCTGATGGACATCTCCATGTGAACGGGTAGGCCGAAGATTATCGAAGACTGCAGTTGCCTTCGAACGCAGAGTCATCCCGGGTACCGCAGCGTCTACCTTCATCGGAATAGATCCACGGAGGGTACACGGACGTCGGATGGCCAGGTCACGTGGGCGAACAGACTGCTCACGACGACTGGAATGCGCGACGCAAGCGTTTCCGGCCCGATGACACAGAGGCGAGAGTAAATTCGACGCACAGTCCCCATCACCCGCATGACAGAATACGAAACCCTCAGCCTCTTCATTTCGATCGTCGGTGCGATCATCGCGCTGCGCGCAATAGTGGTGAGTCGCAAAACAGCGGAGGACCAGCGACGGATCGCGCAGCGTATGCAGCAACTCGAAGAGAGAAACCTGGCCGCGACTCACCACGGAAAATACAGCAAGCTGCTCTATGCAGTTCGTTCCGACGTCAAAGCCTCCAAGGACCGTCTGTCGGAAGCGGCTTGGCAAAGCATGGCCAGGTTGCGCGATCTTTTCGACAACCTGAGCAACGACCAAAGTGTTCGCCCTACTAGGCACATCTTCGATGAGCTCTGTGAGTCCCTCTACCGAGGATTCGCCCCACATCTGGGACGGCAATTCGCCATGAGGCTTTCCTCGCGATTCACAGCCCTGAAGTATGTGGAAGAGGAGCTCGACACTTTGCGCAACCACCGAGTGGAGATCCAGAAGCGTGCCGTCCACGAGGTGCTGGATCTAAAGCGCGTCTACAAGAAGGATCCCGACGCACGCTTGGAACGCCTGGTACTGGGGTCGGCGGGGTTTCAACTGGGCCTGTTGACGCTGTGCGATCGGTTCACCCAAGAAAATCGGGACAAGCTTTTGCAGGCCGCACTCCGTCCAGTCCTGGATTTTGTCGCAGTCCACGACGAAGAGCGCCCCAAGTTGATCGTCGCGCAGCAACAGTTGGAGCAAGGTCTCCGCCAGAACGAGTTGGAGGAGTTCAAGCTTCCGGAGTCGCAGGCGCTGTACGCCGAATACAAGCGCGAGATGGCCGGGATCGAAACGCTGGAAACACTCTCTCTATCGGAGGCCAAGAACCTCGATGGAGTCCGCATCAAGTTCGTCGTTGGCCTGCTGCTGTACTTCGGGTCACTTCTCTACACGATGCACATGTGCAACGACTGGAATATTGACACCTGATCGAGCCTGCTCAGCGTGCCGCTCTTCGAGCGTCGCGCGGACAAAGCCCTCAAGCCGATCCAGAAGCTGACATCGGCGTGTACGGCGCGACTCCGACGACCATGCAATTGAAGTCGAACGCTGCCGCGCCATCCAGGCAAGTTGTCCAACACGCCGCAGGGCCTAAGAAAGTATCGTCAAGCTCTACGCCCCGGCCTTGGGCGCCACTGGCGGGTTCGCCGCAGCAGGGGGGCGTGACTTCAATTGCTTGATTTGTTCATGTCGCACCAACCGCGCCTCACTGCCAGTCCAGAAAGCGCAGTAAGTCGCGCCACACGCGATCTGAAAGGCCGACAAGGGAGGCTCGCCATCGACCACAAGGGTCGAAATCCGCGTCCGCCCATCGCTCCATTTTTTGATGTCGATCTCGGCGTGCTCCTTGCCCGTCTTCGATGAGAAAACCGCCGCCAAAACGAGCGCAAACGTGATCGCCAGTATCCCTACGACATAGCCATAGAGCACCTCGCTCTTGTCCATCAGAACGATCATCGAAGGCGCGGCCTTGTTTGTCCCTCGCTTGGAGTTGATCCATTGGGTGAACTTTGCTTGTCGTTGCTGTACGGCCGGCAGCGACGACAGGACTGCCGCGATCAGGACAGCCGAAACCAGCGCCAGCACGACGAGAACGCTGTAGACCAGTGGCTGGATCCCAAACGATATCAGCGAGGTCAAGCCCAAGAAGAGGATGCGATCCGTCGGTAAGGCGAACAACGAGACCTCAACACCGAAACCGGCCAAGTAGCCTTCCTGGTAGGTCATCCCAATGACATACAAGCCACCCGACAAGACGGGAAGAACAGTCAATAGGGTCTGAATGCTGATCGCCTTGACGGCTGGTTTGCTTTCCGGAGAGCTCATGCGGCTGCGTCGTGGAATTCTCAAATAAAGAGGTAATTTTCTCAAATAGCAGGTTACCAACCAGCGGCTCGCCGCCCCGGCCGGGCGAGATCTCGCGCGCGCACCACGGCGTGCTGTTTCTCGACGAGTTCCCCGAGTTCACGCGCGCCGCGCTCGAAGCCCTGCGCGAGCCGCTGGAGACCGGCACCATCACGATCACCCGCGCCGCCCGGCGCGCGGAGTTTCCGGCGCGCTTCCAGCTCATCGCCGCGATGAACCCCTGCCCCTGCGGCTACCTCGGCTCCACGCTGAAGCCCTGCCGCTGCACGCCCGAGCGCATCGCGCGCTACCAGGGCAAGCTCAGCGGCCCGCTGCTGGACCGCATCGACCTGCACATCGAGGTGGCGGCCGTGTCGGCGCCGCAGCTGCTCGATGCGCCGGCGGGCGAATCGACCGACAGCATCCGCGCGCGCGTGGTGGGCGCACGCGACCGCGCGCTGCAACGCCAGGGCCATGCGAACCAGGCGCTGCAGGGCCGCGCGCTCGACACGCACGCCGTGCTCGACGGCCCCGCGCGTCAGCTGCTGCAGCAGGCGGCCGCGCGGCTGGGCTGGTCGGCGCGCAGCACGCACCGCGCGCTGAAGGTGGCGCGCACCATCGCCGACCTCGCGGGGCAGGACGCCGTGCAGGCCGCGCATGTGGCGGAGGCGGTGCAGTACCGCCGCGCACTGCGCACCGGCGCGCCCTGACCCGCTGCCCTCTTACTTGAACTCGTGGCTCACCACCGGTGCGGACTTGCTGTCCTGCACCGTCACGCGCTGGCGGTAGGCCGTGAGGTCGCCGTTGCGCACCTCGATGGTGTAGATGCCGGGGCGCAGCGGCAGCGACTTGAGCGGTGGGCTCACGCCGCGGTCCGCGCCGTCGACGAAGACCTGGCCCCAGGGCCGGATGTTGAACTGCACGCGGCCCATGCCGGGCGCCGCGGCCGGCGGCGGTGGCGGGGCCGGCGGTGCGCCCGCGATCACGGTCGGCACGGGGTTCGTGCTGCCCGCGGCAGGCGGCGGCGGTGACTGCCGGTTGAGCTGTGCGATGGCGTTGCGCGCCTCGCGCGCATGCAGGCCGCGGCGGTGGCGCCGCAGGTAGGCCTCGTAGCCTTCGCGGGTGTTCTCGGCCTGGGCCAGGTTCCAGTCTTCCACCTCGGCGACCACAGCGGGGTCGGGGGGCGGCGGCGCTTCGGGTTGCGCCGGCGGTGCAGGCGGCGCGGACTGTGCCTCGGGCTCGGCCGGCGGCGCAGCAGGCGGCGTGGGCGCGGCGGCGATGGGCACGTTGTCGAGCGGGCTCAGCGGGGCACTGGCCGATGCGGCAGGCGCGGACGCCGGCGGGGCCTCGGAGGTCGCGCCGGCCGGCGGCATCGCGGCCGGGGGCGCGCCCGGATCGGACATCGGCGTGCCCGGCGGCGGCGCGGCCGCAATCATCGGATCGGACGGTGCCTTGGCCGTCAGCCGCCAGCCGATCCAGCCGCCGACCGCGAACAGCGCCAGCACCAGCGCGCCCACCAGGAACCACGGCGGGCGCTTCGATGGCTTCTTCGGTCGTGCGACAGGCGACGGCGGCGCAGGCGGCGGCGGTGCCTGCACGCGCGCGGTCGCCGCTTCCACAGGCACGGGCTGCACCTCGGGCGCGGGCGGTGGCGCTTCCTCCACCGGCTCCGGTGCAGGCGGCTCCTGCGGCACGGGAACCGCGACGGGCACGGCAGCAGCGGCAGCCACCGCCGCCGGCGGCGCCGCCCGGTCCACCACATAGAGATCGCCCAGCTTCACCAGCCCCAGCTCCGCCGCGAACGCCGCCACCGTCTGCGTACGGTCCTTGCTGTGCACGGCCAGCGTGTGGTCGACCGCGGCGCAGAAGGCCGGGCTCAGGTCGTCGCGGTCCAGCGACGACAGCGGCACGTAGGCGTCCTGCACGCTGCGCACCACGGCCGAGGGCGGCGGGTGGCCGGTCACCGCGCGGTACAGCACGGCGCCCAGCGCATAGAGGTCGGTCCACGCGCCCTGCAGCAGCGTGTTGTCGTCGGCGTACTGCTCGATCGGCGAGTAGCCCGACTTCACCATCACCGCGACCTCGTCGACCAGGTCGGCGATCGACTTGCGCGCGGCGCCGAAGTCCAGCAGCACCGGGCGGTCGTCCTGCTGCTGGATGAAGATGTTGTCGGGCGCGATGTCGCGGTGGAAGCACTGGCTGTGGTGCAGCGTGTCGAGCGCGCCCAAGAGCGGCCCCAGCATGCCCAGCAGCCAGGGCTCGGTCAGCGTGGCCGGTTCGCTCTCGGCCAGCTGGCGCAGCGTGCGGCCCTTGTACAGCTGGATCGCCATGTAGGCGGTGGAGTTGGCCTCCCAGAAGCGATGCACCCGCACCAGCGCCGGGTGGCTGAACTGCGCCAGCGTGCGCGCCTCGTTGATGAAGCTGCGCAGGCCGGCCGCGAAGGTGGCGGTGAGGCGCTCGGAGCGCACGTGCACGCTGTTGTCGCCCACGCGGCGCGCGAGCATCGAGGGCATGTATTCCTTGACCGCCACCTCGCGCTGCAGCGAGTGGTCGTAGGCGCGGTAGACGATGCCGAAGCCGCCCTCGCCGATGACTTCGAGCAGCTCGAACTCGTCGAGCCGGTGGCCCGTGCCGAGGGGATGGGGGCGCTCCTCCTGCGGGTCGGGCGTCGCGCTAGGGCTGGCGGGCGTCGTCATGGGGTGTCTCTTCTTCCTGCGGGTGGGTCGGGCGCGTCATGCCCATGGCACGTGGCCTTGCGAAAACAACTGGGAAAACAGCGGCGTGTTGAGCCCGCCGCCGTGCGCCGCGGTGCGCAGCGGCGAGCCGTCGGCCTGGTTGGTCCACCAGTAGCTGGTGCCGCCGAAGGGGTCGAAGCACAGCGGCAGCTCGGGCCAGCCCAGGCGCTGCTGCGCGCTCGCGCCGCGCGCACCGTTGGCAGCAGGGCCGGCGGCCGCGCCGAGGATCGAGAGGATGTCGTCCGAGCCGCCGCTGGCGGTGCGAAACCCCGTGCGGCCCGCGGCCAGCACCTGGCCGTCGAAGAGGTCGGGCGCCACGCCGTGGCGGATGGCCTGCAGCAGCGCGCTGCCGCACTGCCAGTACCACGCGGCCGAGCCTTCGAGCAGCGCGGGGTGGTAGCGCGCGGCGTCCACCTGCAGCGCCACGCAGGCCGGGTAGTAGCGGCCCACGCGGTCGCAGCTGGGCGCGATGCAGCCCAGTTGCACCGCGTTCACGCCGTGCGTGGCGGGGATGGCGAAGTTCCAGACCGGGGCCACCGCGTAGTGGCGCGTCATGGCGTCGGGCCAGCGCTTGAAGCTGCCCAGGCCGTTCTGCATCCAGCGGTCCCACCAGGCCTGCAGTTCGCGCGGCATGCGGCGGTAGAGAAAGTCGCCGGCCGACGGCAACTTGCCGTACCAGCCGATCTGCTCGTCAAGCGGCGACCAGGCGTGCGGGGGAGGCGTCATCCTAGGATTTCCCGGGGCAGGAGAAGCTGTTCATCTGCGACAGCCGCAGCGGGTTGTAGACGCTGTTGGCCGTCACCGCGAGCACCACCTTCTTGCCTTGCAGGTCGAAGGTCGCGTTGAACGACTCGGGCGTGCGCCCCGACGAGATCGAGGCCTTGTCGAACAGCCGGTGCAGCGCCCACGGCCCCTCGGTCACGATGCCGCCGGCCGGCGTGCCGTTGGCCACCGTGACCTGCAGCCGCACCTGGTTGCTGTTGCGCGGGCCGGGCCACTTGATGCTGCTGGGCGCCTGCGGGCCGTGGGCGTAGCGCACCGTCTGGCCGTCGATGTCCAGCGTGAACTGCGTGAGCGTGGCGTCCATGTCCTCGGGCCGGATGTCGAGCGTGAACGAGGGCGTGCGCCCGCCCGCCATGCCCGTGAAGAACACGTCGCGGATCGCCTGCGCCTTCTGGAACGCATCGAGGTACGCCGAGCGCCCCGACGCGCTGCCGTCCACGCCGCGCCTGAAGGTCCACGGGTTGACCGAGGTGTCGACCTGCGAGGCGAGGTTCTTTTGAAAGAAGTCGTCCATCATCCCGCCGGGCGCGAACAGCTGCGCGAAGTCGCCGGCCGCCACGTCGCGGTTGGAGCCGCGTGCAAAGGGGTAGCGCCCCGCGATCGCCTGGCTGCAGAACTGCCCGATGGTGGCGGCCGCGTTCTGCCCGATGTTCTGCCGCGTCACCGCCGCGGCCTTCGACGACGCGGTGGCCGACAGGTCGTTCAGCATGCCCTGGAACGGCACCGGCAAACGCCCCGCTTCGGCCTGCAGCTTGGTCACGGCGTCGCCGGGCGGCGGGATGTTGCCGCTGCGCAGTGCGGTGTCGGTGGCGGTGAGGAAGGTGTACAGCTCGTTGATGAGCGCGGCCGTCTGGTCCAGCGGCGTCTGGCCGCCGGCCTTGGGCGCGGTCACCATGCGCCGCAGCGGCGCGAAGTGGTTGTCGACCAGCGACTCGGGCCGGTCGGGCGCGGTGTTGCGGCGCTGGCTGCCGTCGGGCTGACCGATGAGCTGCTCGATGCGCTCGCGCGTGCTGGTCACGCGGTTCTGCGCCTGGTCGAGCAGGCTGCGCGTGGCCTCGTCGTGGTTGCGCAGCAGGTCGGTCTCGCGCGCCGCGCCGCGGATGAGGCGCGACATCGGCGACTCGCCGGTCGACAGCACGCGCGTCATCTGGATGCTCTGCAGCAGCGACTTGCTCTCGGCCAGCCGGATGTCGGCCAGGTACTCGTCCCAGGTGCGGATGTAGTCGCTGAGGTACAGGCGCCGCACCTCGCGCAGCAGCAGCTCGCGCGAGGTGATGTCGGCGATGCCCGGCGCGCGGATCTGCAGCACCCAGCGGTCTTCCTGCTCCAGCGCCAGCGTGGTCTCGGCCATGCGCTTGTCGAAGATGTCCCAGTAGCCGCGGTAGGTGAACAGCGTGGGAATGCCGTCGGTCAGCGGCTTGCCGCTGGCGCGCCGGACCACCAGCGCCGACTCCGCGCCGCCCGCCTCGGCGATGGTGAAGGCATTGGGCGCGCTGGTCTGCAGCAGGATGCGGCGCAGCCGCGCGTACGAGCGCTGCGCCAGCGGCACGCCGGCCAGGCGCTCCCGCGTCTGCGCGATGAGCTTGTCGTCCTTGGTGAAGGGCGAGCTCACGACGCGGTCGGCGAACAGCGTCTTCAAGTGCGCTTCGAGGTTCGTGCGCTGCTCGCGCGTGAGCGAGGCGCCGATCTTGCGGTCGACGTCGGTCAGCAGCCAGGCCTGCAGAAAGTCGGCGTCGTAGCGCTCGGGGTCGTACAGCATGAGGTAGGCCTTGAGCGCCTCGTAGCTGTATTCGGCGTCGAGCTTCGCGGCCTCGCGCAGCGACTGCTCGACGCGTTGCGCGGCCTGCGGCAGCAGCACGGTTTCGAGCGCGCGCTGGTACACGCCGTCGGTCGCGGCCTGCAGCTTCTCGCCCTGGTAGAGCCCGAAGCGGTAGCCCACGGGCGGATCGCCGATGTCGAACTCGGCGGACTTCGGCAGGTCGCGCAGGCGGTCGAGGATGAGCAGCGAGCTCGCGATGTCGCCGCTCGAATCGACCACCGTCGGCAGCTCGCCGCGCGCGGCGGCCTTGTTGAAGGCCTTGGCGTTGCCGTCGACCTCGGCCACGTAGGCCTTGTTGTGGCGCCAGCTGTTGGCCCACGCGCCCAGCAGCACCACCGCGAGCACGCCGACCAGCGCGTAGCCCGCCAGGTCGATGGCACGGCGCCGGCGGTACCAGCGCAGGTTGGTACCGGCCACGCCCGCGTCGCGGAAGATCACCTGCTGCAGCAGCTCTTTCAGGAAGTAGCTCTTGCCCGGGCCCGGCGGCGGCGCGGGCGGCGCGTTCACCTGCAGGTAGCGCTTGATGGCGCCCATCACGCGGTCGAAGGCCGTGCCCTCCTGCGTGCCGCTGGTGAAGTACACGCCGCGCAGCAGCGGCGCCACCTCGAACTTCGACGGGTTGAACACGTCGGCCAGGAAGGTGCCCAGGATGTCCTCGAAGCTCGCGAACTGCTGCGGCAGCAGGTAGGCCTGCGCGCGCCGCATCGGGTCGGGCTCGGTCGCCATCAGCTCGGGCAGGCGCTCGTCCAGGCGCTGGTGCAGCAGCTTGTATTCCTGGTGGAAGCGCTCGCGCAGGTCGGCCTTGGCCGGGTCGGCGGGGTTGCCCTCGATGGGGAAGGTGAAGCCCCACACCTGCTGGCGCTCGGCGCGGCCCAGCGAGCCGAAGTACTCGTTGAAGCCGGCCAGCAGGTCGGTCTTGGTGACCAGCACGTACACCGGGAAGTTGATGCCCAGGTCGTTGCGCAGCTCGAGCAGCCGCTTGCGCAGCGCCATCGCATGGCGCGCGCGCTGCGCGTCGTCGGCCAGCGGCAGGTCGGCGATGCTGATGGTGAGGATCGCGCCGTTGATCGGCTGGCGCGGCCGGAACTTCTTGAGCAGCTCGATGAAGCCCTTCCACTCGCCCTCGTCGGTCTCGCGGTGGCTCTCGTGCGTGGTGTAGCGCCCGGCCGTGTCGATGAGCACCGCCTCGTTGGTGAACCACCAGTCGCAGTTGCGCGTGCCGCCGATGCCGCGCACCGCGGCCTTGCCGAGCTGGTCGGCGAGCGGAAAGTCGAGGTCGGAGTTGACCAGCGCCGTGGTCTTGCCCGAGCCCGGCGCGCCGATGAAGATGTACCAGGGCAGCTGGTAGAGGTACTGCCGGTCGAACAGCGCGAAGCGCCCGGCCGCCTTGCCGCCCGGGCCCGGGCCGAAGCGCATGTTCTTCAGCACCGCGGTGGCGTCGGCGAAGCCGCTGTGCAGCTCCTTGATCTCGGGCGCTTCTTCGGGCTTGGCCTCCTTCGCCTTGGGCGACGGCGTGCGCAGCTGGTGCAGCAGCTGCGCGTTCAGACGACGCTCGCGCCACTTGCGGTAGGCCACGCGCACCAGCCACACACCGAACATCAGCGCGATGACCACGATGCGCACGAACTCGCCTTCGAGCGGCCGGTAGCGGCCCACGGCGATCACCGGGCCGATGACCCAGATCAGGAACGCGAGCGCGACCAGCCCGAAGAAGACCCAGAGGTCGCGGCTGACGAGAAAACGGAAGAGCGCGCGCAGCATCAGCGGGTTCCTCCTTGTGGTTGTTGCTGCCGGGGTTGCGGCGCAGACCCCGGCACGGGCACGCCCGCCACCGGCGCCACCAGCAGCGTCACCTCGACGCGCCGGTTGCGCGCACGGTTGGCCGCCGAGTCGTTGGGCACCAGCGGATCGGCATCGCCGCGGCCTTCGGCGCGCAGGCGCTCGGGCCGGCTCAGGCGCGTGGCGATCATGGCCTTCACTGCATCGGCGCGCGCCTGCGAGAGCTGCCAGTTGGACGGGAAGCGCACGCTGCGGATCGGCTGGTCGTCGCTGAAGCCGCTGACCAGCACGTTGCCGTCCACCGCGTTGAGCGCGTCGGCCACGCGCGCGAGCACCGGCGCGTAGCGGTCGAGCACGCGGTCGGAGCCCGAGGCGAACAGGCCGTCGCCGCGCAGCACCACCACGCTGCGGTCGGCCTCGTCGCGCACCGTGAGCAGGCCGTCGCGGATCTCGGGTTCGAGAAAGCGCTGCAGACGCGGCTGCGCCGCGGGCACCGCCACCGCGCGCTGCGTCTGCGGCAGGCGCACCGCGTTCACGGCCGAGAAGGCGCCGTCGGAATGGCCTGCGAGGTTGAAGGTGAGCACCGCGAACACCAGCACCAGCAGCACCGCCGCCACCGCGCCCACGGCCCACACCGGCAGCCAGTGGCGCGTGCGGCGCACGGGCGCGCTCGCGTCCTGCCAGTGCGGCGACAGCGGCGCCGCGATTTCGCCGCGCGCCTGCCGGATGATCTGCAGCAGCCGCTGCTTGAGCGTCTCGAGTTGCGAGCGGCCGTTGTCGATGACGCGAAAGCGCCCCTCGAAGCCCATCGCCAGGCAGAAGTAGATGAGCTCGATGAGGTGCAGGTGCTGCTGCGGGTTCTGCACCAGGCGCGACAGCAGCTGGAAGAACTTCTCGCCGCCCCAGGTCTCGTTGTGGAACATCACGAGCAGGCTCTGCGACGACCAGATGCTGCCGCCCCACGGCGTGAGCGCCGCGGCCTCGTCGACCGCGGTGCACAGGCAGTAGCGCGCGCCGATGATCACTTCGGGCGCGATGCCGGCCTGCTGCGCGCGCGTCTCGAAACGCCGCACCTCGTCGACCAGGTGTTCGCGCAGTTGCGCGGGCGACGGGTGGTGGCCGGTGGCGCGGATCTGCGGGATCAGGTCGAGCAGCGGATTGGCCGCCGCCACCAATGGGTTGTTGCCCGCCAGCGCCGTGTCGCCCGCATGCGGGCGCCGCGCGTCATGCCACGCGGTGAAGGCATCGGGCTGGGGTTGCTGCTGAGGTTGCGGCCCCGGGCCGCTGTGCGTGGTCGCGCCGCCGCCCGGATTGGGCGGCACGAAGCCACCCGGGCCGACGGCCATGTCATTGGCACCGTTCATAGGGTCCCTCACGGACGGATGGCCCAGAACTCCATGGCGAGCCCCGGAAAGTCGCCGGCCAAGTGCATGGCGACGCCGCCCGATTTCTCGAGCTGGCGCCACATGTCGCCGCCCTTGTCGAGTTCGAAGTAGTGGTAGCCCGCGTGGTACGGGATCTGGCGCGGCGCCACCGGCAGCGAGCGCACGACCACGCCGGGCAGCTGCAGCTGCACGAGGTCGCGGATGCGCTCGACCGAGCCGATCTTGACCTGCGTCGGAAAGCGCTGCTGCACGGCATCGGCCGGCAGGTCGGCATGCACCGCGAGCACGAAGGCCGCGTTGCGCACCAGCACCGGGTCGGGCATGCGGCCCACGCGCACGCCGTGGCTGCGCTCTTCGAGTTCGATGGCGATGGCGCTCTGCTCGAGCACCGCCGACAGCGAACGCCGCAGCTCTTCCATCAACGGGCGGATGCTCTCGTTGAGGTTGTCGTGGTCGTACACCGGCCACACCACCGGACGGCGCGTGGGCGAGGTGTGCGTGGCCAGGTCGCAGGCCAGCTTGAGCCAGTCGACGAACAGCGTCTCGGGATGCACCTGCACCGCCTGCTGCGCATGCCAGGTGAGCGCGAGGTAGCGGTTGACCAGCTCCAGCAGCAGGAAGTCGGAGACCTCGCTCACGCCGCCTCGCCCCGGCTGCGACAGCCGCGAGGCCAGTGCCTCGGAGCGCTGCGTGAGCAGGCCGTGCAGCTCGGCCGTCATGCTGCGCAGCATCGGGTGCGCCGAGGCGTCGAGCACCGGCGGGATGTAGTTGGCATCGACCACCAGCTTGTGGTCGGTGCGCCGCTCGATCACGCGCACCGCGCCGATGGCCTGCCATTCGGCCGTGAGCGACGACGCGCGCGCCAGCCGCAGGCGCGGCTTCGCCAGCTGCAGCACCGCGGGGCCGAGCGCCACCGCGTTGCCGTCGGCCACTTCGCGCTCGACCACGCCGAAGCGCGCGGCCGAGCCTTCGTCTTCCGAGAAGATCACCTCTTCGCTGCCGGGCCTGCGCAGCGGCAATGCGAGCACGATGAGTTCGTCGGTGAGGTCGGTGGGCACGTCGAAGGGCATCGGTGCGTCTTCGAGGCCGAACGAGAACGGCGTGCCGTCGGGCAGCACGCCCGCGCCGCCGAGCAGCGACACGCGCCCGAGCGCGAAGGCATCGCGGTCGATGTCCAGGTGCAGCCATCCCCAGTAGGCACCCTGCATGCCCGCGGTGCGGCGAGTGACGTACTGCTCGACATAGCGCTCCATCTGCTGGAAGTGCTGGGGCCGCAGGTACATGCCTTCGGACCACACCACGCGATTCGCCAATGCCTGAGATTGGGCGCCCTGACCGGCTGCGCCCGCGTTGCGAACTGTCACCAAAGAACCTCCTGGAGTGCTCACACGGAGGCGGGAAATGCGCTGTACAGCGGCTCCCCGCTCGATCTTCTTTCGCGTCTGATGCTACACGGCGCCTCTTGCGTTTTGCATGCCTTTTCAGAGGCGAATGCGCCGCACTTTCGTATTAGCGCGCGCTGAAACTTAACGACTTGGTAGCAGTTCGAGGCCGCTCTTGCGCACCGCGATGCGCACGCTCTGCTCGCTCGGCGAAAACTGCCACACCTTGTAAAGATTCGTTTGTTTCGGCTCCTTCAACGGCAACACGATGCGCCACCGCGCCGCTTCCAGCTTGCGATAGCCGGCGATGACGCCGATGGCGCGCGAGTCGAGGCCGGCCTCGCGCTTGAACACGCGTTCCTCGCCGCTGCGCAAGATGGCCTGGTCCGCGTTCACGAGCTCGGTCATGAGCGTCTCGCGGTCGCGGTCCTGCAGCGCGAAGTAGTCTGCCGTTTCAAAGTTGCCGGAAGATTTCAGTTCGAAGACCTTCACGAGAATCGGTGCGGCCTGGCCGCGACCATCGGGATTCACGCCGTCGTCGATGCGCACGGTGATGGCATACGGCGTGGGCATCGACTTCGCGGTCGATGCGCAACCAGCGAGGCCTGCGAGCAACGGCGATGTGGCCAATGCGCCTTGAATCAAGGTCCGTCGATGCATGAGATCTCCCTGAAAGCTTCGCGATCTATATTATCGAAACCATGCACGCGCACGGTGTGCATTGCGTGCTGTTGCATCGTGATGCAACAGCACGCCCTCTCTCACGCATTGCCTCTCGCGAAGTAGGAGAAAAGATTGAAGTCTTGCCTGCCTGTTCTGTCTTTTGCCTTCATGCTTGCGCTGTTGAGCGGCTGCCAGAGCACCCCGGATGCCTCACAGCAGCCCGAACGCCTGAGCCAGCAAGTGGCACGCACCACGCTCGAACGCGCGCAGCAGGCCTACGATGCGGGCGACTACGCCAAGGCCATCTCCACCTTGAAGAGCGGTGGCGTGTCGGTGTTCGACGGGGCCGAGCCCGCGACGCGGCTGGCCGCGCTGAAGCTCGAAGCCTTCAGCTACTGCGTGAACAACCAGATCGCGGAATGCCGCACGCAATTCCGCAAGCTCCTCGATGTGTTCCCGAGCTTCGACCTGAATGTCGCGGAACGCACCCACCCCGTGTGGGGCCCCGCGTTCGAGGCCGCGAAGAAGATGAAGCGCGGATGACACGCGGCCGGCCACGGCCGCGCAGTGCTCATGCCGCGACGAACATGGAGATGCCATGCGCTGGACAGTGATTGAACACGGCGGCATGCCCGTGGCCTCGGGGCCCTCGGCACTGCTCGCCGCCCCGGGCGGCACCATCGGCCGCAGCCCCGACAACCACCTCGTGCTGCCCGACGAACACCGGCAGATCTCGCGCCTGCAGGCCACCGTGCGCTTCGATGACGACGGCGCCGCCGTGGTGCGCAACATGAGCGCGGTGCTGCCCATCAGCGTGAACGGACGCACGCTGCGCCACGAAGAAGAATCGCGCGTCGCGCTGGGCGACCGCGTGACCATCGGCAGCTACGTGCTCGAAGCCGCGAGTGCAACCCAGGCCCCACCGCCGGCGATTGCCGAGGCGCCCATCACCGAGCCGCTCACGGAGCCACCGGCCGCACCGATCACCGAGCCGTCGCTGTCGCAGTTGGTGTCTGCCCCGCCTGCGGCATCGAACCTCGCGTCGGCCCCGTCGATCAGCGCGCTGCTGCCCACTGCAGCACCGGCCTCCGATGTCTTCGCGGACCTGTTCGGCGAAGGCGCGCTGCCTCTTGGCGATGCACCGCCCGAGAAGACGGTCGCGATGCCGACCTTCGCGCCGGCACCGGTGAATGCGCCGGCACCGGTGAATGCGCCGGCCCCTGCGCCGCTACCTGCACCACCACCACCGTTGTCTTCCCCTGCGGCAGCGACCTCCACGACCACGCAGGTGTCCGCGCAGATGCCGTCCGCCGCCGACTGGGACGCCATCCTCGCGAACGCACCGCGCCGTGCCGACGATGCCGCGGCGACGCCCATGCCCGACCCGCTGGCGCACGAGCCCTTCGCCCTGCCCTCGCAGGCGCAGCGCAACCCCGTCGATCCGCTCGCCGGTCTGGACCCGCAGGCGACGCAGGGCCTGTCAGACCTCGCGCTCAAGCGCAGCATGGACCCGCTCTCCTTCTTCGCCGAAGACCGCGATGCGCCCTCGCCGCTGTCCGACCCGCGCCCCACGGCGCTGACGCAGGACAACCCGCTCGACGACGTGCACCCGGCCATGGATCTGATCGCACGGCCGCCGGCCGCGGCGTCGGGCCACAGCCTCGCGAACCATGCGCGCGAGATGACCTCGCAGTTCAATCCGCCGCAGCCGGTGGCGGTTGCGCCATCGGCCGCCGTGCCGGAGCCTGTTGAAGAGGAGCCCGTTGTTGTCGCAGCGCCGGAGATTCCGGTCGCGGTGGCGCAGCCCGCCGTGCTTGAGGAAGAAGCACCGCCAGCCTTGCCGGTCGCTGCAGTCCCTGCACCAGCGCCGACCTCGCCACGTTCACCCTCCTCCGGCGACGACCTGTTCAAGGCGTTCCTCGAAGGCGCCGGCGTGCCCGAGATCGCGGGCCAGCAGCCGCTCGATGCCGAGGCGATGCGCCACCTCGGCCGGCTGATGCGCGCCTTCACCGACGGCACCATCGAGCTGCTGTCGTCGCGCGCCATGCTCAAGCGCGAGGTGCGCGCCGAGATCACCATGATCGTGGACGAAGAGAACAACCCCTTCAAGATTTTGCCCAACGGCCGCGCCGTGCTGATGCAGATGTTCGGCGCGCGCATGCCCGGCTTTCTCACGCCCGAGGCCGCCGTGCACGATGCGCTGGGCGACCTGCAGTCGCACCAGCTCGGCATGGTGGCCGGCATGCGCGCCGCGCTGCTCACGCTGCTGCACCGCTTCGACCCGGGCGGTCTCGACAAGGCCACGCCGCACGACGGCGGGCTCGGCGAGAAGCTGCTGCCCGGCGGCCGCGAAGCGCGGCTGTGGCGCCAGCTGAAGCAGTTGCACGCCAGCACCACCGCCGCCGTCGAGGACGACTTCCAGGCCGTCTTCGGCCGCGCCTTCCAGCAGGCCTACGACCGCGAGATGGAACGCTTGAAGGAGGCGCGCCGTGCTTGAAGCCACCCACGCCTTCGCCGTGCCCATCTCGACCTCGCAGTTCTCGTGCGTGGGCGAACGCAGCGGCAACCAGGACGCCATCGGCTACCACCTGGACGAACGCAACGCCTGCTTCGTCGTGAGCGACGGCGTCGGCGGCCACGCGGGCGGCGAGCTGGCCTCGCGCATCGTGGTCGACACCGCGCTCAACACTTTTGTCGACCACCCGTCCGTCGCGGCCGAAGACATCCGCCATGCGGTGAAGGAAGCCAACGACGCCGTGCTCGCCAAGCAGCGCGAGCTGGCCGACCAGAACCGCATGAGCGCCACTATCGTCTCGCTGTTCGTCGACCGCGCCACCGGCGAGGCCTGCTGGGCCCACGTCGGCGACAGCCGCCTCTACTGGTTCCGCCGCGGCGCGCTGATGCAGCGCACCGAAGACCACAGCCTGTCGGAACGCTCAGGCGAAGCCGCCGCGGGCCAGGGCGCCAACGGCGGCGAGCGCCTGGTGAAGAGCAACCTGCTGTACCGCGCGCTCGGCGCGCGTGCGACGGCGGAGACCTCGGTGTCGACACCGCAGCGGCTGGCCGATGGCGATGCGTTCCTTCTGTGCACCGACGGGCTCTGGCAGCTGATCTCGCAGCAGGTGATGGAACGATCGCTGCAGCTGGCCGACAGCGCGGAAGAATGGCTCGCGCTGCTGCGCCGCGCGGCCGAGGCCAAGGCCGACAAGTCGCGCGACAACTACTCGGCGCTGGCGGTGTGGGTGGGGTCGCCGCAGCAGGTGACGCTGGCGGGGCCGGCCTGAATCGACGCGCCCTCAGGGCGCCAGCATCAGCACCTTGAACTGGCTCGGCACGACGCGCATGCCGACGATGTTGCAACGGTTCTGCACCGTGATGCTGGTGACCCGCGTGGCCGGCGTGCCCTTGAGAAGCACGGTGAACGCGCCTGTCACATGACGCGATTGCTGCATGAACGTCTGCGACACGACGCCGCCCAGTGCCCCGGGCTGATCCCCCAGGGTGATGGGCGTGGTCGTCGCCATGTTGTGTGCCGGCATCGCCATGAAGAGGATGTTCCAGGCATTCGGAACAGCCATCGGCCCCATGGCCATGTTCGGGTATGGAATGGGCACCGGCGACTTGCAGACGTCGGGGAATGCCATGTCCATTCCCATGAGCTGACAGTTGGCAAACATCTGGTAGCTCCTCTCTCAGCCCATGTGGATCTGAGCCGCGTCCACCTTCACCAGCTCCTGGCCGGTGACCACCGTGTGGTGGCCATGAATGCGCACCGTCTCGCTGGCCTTGTAGTCCAAGTGGCCCGCACGCACCTGGTCGACTTCATCCGTCAGGCGCAGCGTCTGACGCGCCATCTGCACGATGCGATCGGCCACGGTTTCGAATACCTTGCCGACCAGCCGGACGCTGCCGGCCGCGGCCTGCACGGAGCGCGTCACCAGCCGCAGTTCACCGATGTCGCACTCGCCCTCTTCGGTCTTGAGTACGAAGCGCTTGTCCGCGCGAAGGCTGAGCTCCGAGGCACTCGCGATGGTCACCTTGCCGTTGCCGGTCGACGCGAAGGTGACGTCGCCCGCCGCCTCGATGCAGCTTGACGACGTATCGGCCTGCTCGATCACGGCGATCAGGTAGGCCCGCGCGCTGTCGGGACCGGACACCAGCACGGTATCGCCGCAGGCCGGTTTGAGCAGGCAGCTCGCCGCGCGCCGGCAAACCCAGGCAGCACCCTGCTCGTCGTCGACGGTGACACGTCCATCCGGCAGCAATGCGGCGACCACCCCCTGGAAGTGAACCGGAGCCGTCAGCTTCGAGGCTTTGCGCAGTGAAACGACTGACATGAAGATCTCCTTGTTTCGATGAGTCAACAGTGGAACGGACAGGCTTGGCGGCATCAGCGCGGCGGATGGATCATCTCTTGCGCCTTGAACAGCTCCGGATCGTTTTCGATGATGCCGCCGCCTCCCGAGAAACGCGCATCCGCGCGCGCGGCCCGATGAAAGCGGGTGCGCTGAAAACGCGCATTGCGCAGATCCGCATGATGAAGTTCGGCATAGGAAAAATCGGCATCCTGCAGGTCCGCGTCGCGAAAACTGGCACCCCTGGCCTGCACGCGATGGAACACGCTCAGCGGCAGGCGCGAGCGGCTGAAATCGGCACCTTCGAGTTGGGCGTCGGCCCAGATCGACTGATCGAAGATGGCATCGCTGCAATTCGCTTCACGCAGATCGGCCTCCGGGAACATCGTCTGGGCAGCATCCACTGCGCTGAAGTTCGCCTTGGTCAGCGTGGCGCCCTTGAAGTTGCTCTGGGTCAGCACGGCGCCGCTGAAATCGACACCTGCCATCGCGCTGTCGGTGAACTGGCAGCGCAGGAAGCTGGTGTGCGCCAAGCGCTGGCCTTCGAGATTGCACTCCATCAGGATCGAGCCATCGCATTGGGTCTGGGTGAACGCCACCTTGCGCAGATCCATGCGATAGAACATCAGGTGCAGCAGCTTCGCGCCACGGCAATCGAGCTGGTCGACCCGTGATTCGGTGACGACGATCTGATCGCAAATGCCGGGCTTCAACACCGCATGCCCGAGCTCGCATCTGACAAAAGCCACGCGCTCCATTTGCGCCTTCGCGAAATCCGCGTGAGCCAGCGAAGATTCGAAGAAGTTGGTGTCCAGCATGAACGCGCGGCCGAGTTGCGCGGCCTCCAACCGGCACCGAAACACGCGCACGTCTTTCAAGCTGGCCGCCGACAGGTCGGCTTGATCGAAGTTGCATTGCGCCAGCGAACTGTCGTCGAGGCAGGCGCCATGCAGATTCGTCCCGCTCAGGTCGACGTGCTCCATCTGTGCCCCCGACAAGTCGACGCCGCTGAGGTCCTGACCCGCGAGACTCGCTCTGACCACCGGTTCGCCATGCCGAATCTTGTCCAGAAGTTCTTCGACTGTCATCGAACGGGTTCAGTCCTGCGTGCGGGCAAGGCCTTGGCGCCTTGGGTGTAGGCGCCGGTGAAGGTGGTCGAGCCGTCCATGGCGGCCTGCGACACGTCGGCGCGAAACAAATTGGCGTCCTGCAGGCTGGCAAAGCGCAGGTCGGCCTTGGAAAGATTGGCGTCGATGAGGTTGGCACCGCGCAACGAGGCTTCGCGCAAGTCCGCGCGAATGAACAGGCTCTCGCCGGCATGCAATCCCTCCAGCCGCGCGCGCCGCAGGTCGCACTCGGAGAAGTCACAGCCGTCAAGGCGTGCCTTCGCGAGGTCGGCGCCAACCAGTATGGCGCCGCGCAGGCCGCACTGCTTGAGTGAAGCGGCGCAGAACACGGCCTGCACCAGGCTGCAGCCATGGACGAAGGAACAGGTGACGAGGCTGGCCTCGGTGAAGTCGACCCCCTCCTGCGCATCGACGGTGACGAAAGCACAGGCGTTCAGCGCGGCGCGGACGAAGGATATCCCCTTGAAGCTGCACTCGATCCAGCTCACCTGCTTGAACGCGGCGTTGTCGAAAGCCATGTCTTCCAGTGCCAGCTTGACCATCGCCATCTGCTCCCAGTGCGAGCCGCGCGCATCGCAACGCACCCATTCGCTTTCGAACAGATCGGCTTGGTTGAACGCGGCCTTCGCCAGCACGCAGGAACGAAAAATGGTCTTGTTGCAACGCGTCTGCACGAAGCTCGCACCCGTGAAGTTCGCGCCTTCGCATTGCGCGCCACCCAGATTGGCCTCGTCCAGCCGCGCATCGGTGAGCGAAGCCCGGACCAGCCGCGCCCGCGCAAGCACCGCGCGCGTAAAGTTGCAGCCATCGAGCCGCGCGTCGCTGAAGTCGACGTCTTCGAGGTTCGCTTCCGTGAAGTCGGCACCGCGCAGATCCAGGCCCGAGAGGTTGGCGCCGACGAAGCTCATGCCTGCGAAACGACGCTCACCGCTGGCTGCGGCCTCAAGACGCCGACGCAGCCGCCTTGAGCGCAGGCTGCTGGCCGGCGGCGCCGGCTCGAGCAGGTGTGCGCCGTGGAGGTGCCCCATGCGCGCGCTGCGCCCGGCCTGCTCGCGCAGCCGTGCGCTTTCGGCGGCCTCGTCGGGTGTGAGGGGTGTTCGGCGCTCGCGCGCCGCGTCTTCCTCGAGGCGCGCGAGGTCACGCAGCAGGCGGTCCGGGTCGAATCGGCGCTGCACGGGCTTGCCGGTCCGCGCCGTGACCTCGGTCATGGCCTTGTCGATGCTCGCCTGGATCTCCCCCGACAGCTTGCGCGGATCCATCTGCGACAGCGGCGGGATATCGATATCGGGTTGGATGGCAGCGGGCATCCCCTGTGCGACGGCCTTGGCACGGTCCTCGGCGCCGCGGGCAAGGGCCGCCTGGCGCATCTGCTCGAGGGCTTGATCGGCCTTCTCGGCGAAGTCGGGCAGATCGTCCATGGAGGCAGGTGGCTGCAAATCCGGTTCGGACAGGGGCGGCAGATGCTGCTCGGGATCCAGGCCCTGCGCCAGCAGTCGGGCGCGCAGGCGTTCGTGCTCGCGCCGCCGGCCTGCGTGCAGGTTGCGCACCAGCGGAAGCGAGGCGATATCGGGCATCTGGTCGCCTGCCCATGGCCCCATGATCGCCTTGGGGACCAGGTCGCTGTCGCGCAGGACCAGCACCGCCTTGGCTGGATCGATGCGCTGCTGCAGCACCTGTTGGTAGTGGGCGAGCGGCCGCGGCTGATCGCGCAACTCGAGCGCGGGCATGATGTGCTTGACGTCGGCCGCGTCATCCTCGGCGATGGGCGATGCACCGTGCCAGACCAGGATGACGCGCTCGGCGTGCGGGAAAAACCAGGCCGTGCTCAGGCGCAGCGAAATTTCCGACAGCGCGCCACCGTCTTTCTGAAAGCTGGCGAAGCAGCGCGCCTGCCAATCGGGCAGCTGGCCGCGCATCACCGGCTGCCGAGGGTGCATGTTCCACAGTTCGTAGGCGGCGCCCGGCGGCAGTTCGCGATGGCCGGGCAGGCGTTGGTCGGCAGGTGCGGCATTGAAGTAGCGCCAGTCCATGTCCTCGGCGAAACCCGGGTAGTCGTGCTGCAGCCATTGCTGATCGTAGGCGCGCCCCATCAGCGCGAGCCGCTGCGGCCGATCGGGAGGTATGGCGCCGAAGCCCGCAGGCACGATGCGCCGCCCGGGTGTGTCCTGACGCGCGCCGGGCAACTCGACATGGGGAAGCCGGCGCGTATGGACGCCGTTGATCGTTTCATCGAAGCTGCCGATGCCTTCCGGATTGTCAGGCTCGCCCGGGCCGCCATAGGCATGTGCCCAATCCAGCCTCAGGCGTTCGAAAGGCTGGGCAGGCGTCGCGCGGCCATCAAGCCAGTAGCGATCACCACTCACCAGCACTGACTTGGCCTGACCCTGGAAGACGGCCTGGGCCGCGCACAGTGTCTTGTCGTTCTGATGCGCCGTGTACGCATAGCCGCTGACCAGCCACTCCGGCTCGATCTTGGGCACGCCCAGGTCCAGCACGTTGCCGGGCCCGATTTCGTCGGCCGCCAGCTTCCAGAGATCCTGGTCGGGCATCAGCAAGGGCTCGGGCGCCAGGCTGGCCATCGCGAAGACCGAGACGCCCAGCAGGTCTTGCCGCTGCCGTCGGAAGGGCCGCGTGAGGATGCTCAGGCGAAAAGGCTTGATGGTCTTCATGGGGGCAGCGGACCTGCTTCAGCGCATCGGCTGGTCGATGGCGATCTCGCGCGAGACCGGGTCGAAGCGCAGCTTCACGGAGCGCCCCGGTGCGAAGTCGGCGAGCTTCACCGGGCTGATCGGGGCGACCAGTTCGGTCTCGTAGGCAGGCAATGCGCCCTCAGGCTGTACCTGGAGCTTGAGCCGCACGAGGATATAGATGCGCTCGACCCGCATGCCCGTGTCATGGCTCTCGAGCACCATCGCTACGGCCGGCTGGCCCGTACGAAGCACTCGCTCGGCGCGATCCGTCCCCATCACGTGGCGGTTGACCACACTCTGCTGATGCATCACGCGAAACACATGGCGCTTGGCCAGCGTGATCAGCACGAATGCCAGCAGCGCGACGACAGCGATGGGGACAATCAGATGCCAGTACTTGGTGAACCACACAGCGAAAAGATCCAACACGCGCCCCAGGCTCAGAGATAGACGGTGATGCCTCTGGGGTTCACCTTGACTTGGGACAAGTCGACTTTGATCGCCTTGTTGTCCGCCGTGTACACCGTCTGGGTGGTGGTGAAGAGGCCGACCGCACCGCTGGCGGAATACACGTCGAATTTGTTGATGGCGCCCGTGAGCGAGTAGGCGTTGAACCCCAGGTTCAGGCCGGCAACGCTGGCCACCACCCCATTCACGAACACGGCAGCGCCATTGATGCTCACGTTGACCCCGTTGATCCCCATGTTGAAGCCCTTGAAGGCAATGCCCCAGTCCGTGAAGGTCACCTTCTTGGCCGACTTGTCCTCCACATGAGGTGCATCCAGGATGATCTTGGTCGGCGACTTGATCGTGATGTCTGCCTTGGTGCTTTCCAGGCGCATCGGGCCATCCGTTGTCGCTGTCAACGACGTGTCCGCATGCACCTTTTGCGCTCCCTTGACGAGATAGTCCTCGTCGCCCTTGACCGTCACCTTCTTCCCCTTGGTTTCTTCGGTATACAGACCGAGCACCGTGGTGTTCTGCGGGCCATCAATGTCTTCCTTGAGCGACGTACCGATGAGTCGCTCTTCCCCCTTGTCTACCGTGTCCTTGCGCTTGCCGGTGACATGGATGGTCTGATTCCCGATGACATCGATCTGCTGGTTGCCGCCATCCACCTTGATGAACTGGTCGCCTCCGTTGACGGTGATCTTCTGCGGCCCGCCCTTGTTGACCGTCAGGGTGTGCGGGCCGTTGACCGTCACATTGAGCGAGGTGTTGGTCGTGTAGGTGTCCGAGCCTTCAATCACCGTCACGCGCGTGCCGTCCACGGTGTGTGTTTCATTGTTCTCGACGTTGAGGCTGTAATCCTTCTGCGCGTGCATCTTGATCGACTCGTTGCTGGGGTCGTCGTCGATCATGAAGTGATTGGCCAGCTCGCCATCGCCCTTGATCGTGCGGCTGATGAACCCGCTGACCGTCGCCTTCGCCGGCAATTCCAGCGGCGGCATCTGGTCCGCGTTGTAGACGCGCCCGATGATGATCGGCCGGTCGGGGCAGCCGGCAATGAAATCGACGATGACCTCCTGCCCCACGCGCGGATGGTTCACAGCGCCGAAGTTGGAGCCCGCCCAGGCGCTGGACACGCGCACCCAGCACGAGCTGTCTTCGTTGCGCTGGCCGTAGCGGTCCCAGCGGAACTGCACCTTCACGCGGCCGTACTTGTCGATCCAGATGTCTTCGCCGGGCGGGCCGACCACGGTGGCGGTCTGCGGGCCCTGGGTGCTCGGCACGCGCGTGATGCGGTGCGCGCGGAAGGGGAACGAGGTGGGCTGCACGCCGAAGTGAAAGCTGTACTCGCCCGGCATGCCGCCGCTGGCATAGCCGCCTTCGCGCAGGCTGTACATCACCGAGACGACGAGGTACTCGCGGTTGTCCTCGTTGCGCGGTGCGTTCTGCATGGTGAAGCGGTAGCCTGGAGCCATGCCGCGCACGTTGGTGTGGCCGGTGTCGACCTCGGCCTGGGCCTGCGCTTCCTCGAGGCGGATGCGCGCGTAGTGCTCGCCCTGCCCCGCATCGCTGTAGCCGCCCATCCACTCGTACATCTCGTAGCGGCCGTGGTCGTTGCCGCGCGGCTGGCTGCGCGTGTTGAGCAGGTCGGCCCGGGGCTTCTTGAAGTCGAAGTCGTCGACCACGTAGGTGCCGGGACGGATCTCCTCGGTGACTTCCCACTGGTCGATCACTTCGCGGCCGGGGTCGGTGGCGCGGTCGCTCGCGAGGTAGCCGATCTTCGAATAGCCGGGCAGCGTCTCGTGCGCGCTCATGTCGTCGGCGAGTACCAGCGTGTGCTGGTTCCTGTCGTGCTTGAAGTAGTAGTAGATGCCCTCGTGCTCCATGAGGCGGCTCACGAAGGCGAAGTCGGTCTCCTGGTACTGCACGCAGTACTCCCACTGGCGGTACGAGGCGCTGAGCTTCTTCTCGAAGGCGAAGCCGTACTCGCCCAGCACGTCTTCGAGGATCTCGACCACCGACTTGTTCTGGAAGATCTTGCAGTCGCTGGTGCGCGTGAGGTACCAGAGCCACGGCCGCACCGAAGCGCGGTACACGGTGTAGCGCGAGGAGCCGCCCTCGCGCCCGATCATGGTGAAGCGCGTGATCTGGCCGTTGAGGTAGCGCGGCGTGCCGCTCAGCGTTTGTATCTCCAGCGCGAGCGGCTTGCCGAGCAGGCCCTTCATGTCGACCGAGGTGTTCGGGCTCAGCAGGTCGACCTCGAACTCGAACAGCTGCGACAGCCCTTCGCTGCCGTGCATCGAGCGGAACAGCAGCTGTTCTTCTCCGAGCGGGGTGTGGGCTTTGACGACTCTGTCCATGCGGCTCTCCCTTGTGTCTACGCGGGGCGTTCTGAAAATTCGTACTGGAAGTCGTCGCCCGCTGCGCCCAGCTGCACGCCGGCGAGCTTGCGCGCACTGACGGTGGCGCCGATGACTTCCTCGCTCAGCCGGGGCAGGATGGTGTGCGTGAGGATCGCATCGATCATCCGGCCACCCGACTCTATGGCCGTGCAGCGGCGTGCGACAAGCGCGACGGCGCTGTCGTTGTAAGCCAATGCAATGCCGTGGTTGGCCTGCAGGCGCGCCGCGATGCGGTCCAGCTGCAGGCGAATGATCCGGTGCAGCGCATCGGCCTGCAGCGGGTAGTAAGGCACGACGACCAGGCGCCCGAGCAGCGCGGGCGCGAACACCTTCAGCAGCGGCTCGCGCAACGCGGCCGCCAGCGGCTCGGGGTCGGGACGCAACGTCGGGTCTTCGCACAGCTGCATGACGAGGTCGGTGCCGACGTTCGACGTCATGATGATCACGGTGTTGCGAAAGTCGATGTGGCGGCCTTCGCCGTCTTCCATCCAGCCCTTGTCGAAGACCTGGAAGAAGATCTCGTGCACGTCGGGGTGCGCCTTCTCGATCTCGTCGAGCAGCACCACGCTGTAGGGCCGGCGGCGCACGGCTTCGGTGAGCACGCCGCCTTCGCCATAGCCCACGTAGCCGGGCGGTGCGCCCTTGAGCGTGGAGACGGTGTGCGACTCCTGGAACTCGCTCATGTTGATGGTGACGAGGTTCTGCTCGCCGCCGTACAGCGCCTCCGACAGCGCGAGCGCGGTCTCGGTCTTGCCCACGCCCGAAGGGCCGCACAGCAGGAACACGCCGACGGGCTTGTTGGGGTTGTCCAGCCGCGCACGCGCGGTGCGGATGCGCCGCGAGATGGTCTCCAGCGCATCGGGCTGCGCGACCACGCGGGCCGACAGGATCTCGCCCAGGCGCAGCACCGACTGCGCGTCGTCGCGCACCATGCGGCCGATGGGAATGCCGGTCCAGTCGGCGACCACCGTGGCGACGGCCTGCGCATCGACGGCCGCGAGGATGAGCGGTGTCTCGCCTTGCAGCTTCACGAGCTGGTCTTGCGCTTCGTTGAGTTCGGCGCGGATGGCTTTGGGTGTTCGCTCGGGCTCGGCCGGCGCTTCCTCTTCGCGGTCATCTTCCGCTTCAGATTGCACCGGCACCGCCGCAGGCGACAGCAGCTTGCGCAGCGCGACGATGCGCTCGACCAGCGCCGCCTCTTCCACGCGACGCTGCTCCAGCAGTTCGAGCTCGGCCTGCGCGGCAGCCACCTGCGCCGCGATGTCTTCCACGCGCTGGTGCTCGCCGACCCCGATCGCCGCCTCGCGCCCCGCGATGCCGGACTCGATGCCCAGCACCTCGATGCGCCGCTTCAAATCTTCGAGCGCTGCAGGCAGCGCATGCTGGCTCAGCGCCACGCGCGCGCACGCGGTGTCGAGCAGGCTCACGGCCTTGTCGGGCAACTGGCGCGCGGGAATGTAGCGGTGCGACAGGCTCACGGCCGCTTCGAGCGCGGCGTCGAGGATGAGCACGCCGTGGTGTTTTTCCAGCTCGGCCGAGATGCCGCGCAGCATGACCACGGCCTTGGGCTCGGTGGGCTCATGCACCTGGATGGTCTGGAAGCGCCGCGTGAGCGCCGGGTCTTTCTCGATGTACTTCTTGTACTCCGACCACGTCGTGGCACCGATGGTGCGCAGCCGGCCGCGCGCGAGCGCGGGCTTGAGCAGGTTGGCCGCATCGCCAGTGCCGGCGGTGCCGCCCGCACCGACCAGCGTGTGCACTTCGTCGACGAACAGCACGATGGGCTTGGGGCTTTTCTCGACCTCGTCGATCACCTGGCGCAGCCGCTGTTCGAACTCGCCCTTCACGCCCGCGCCGGCCTGCAGCAGCGTGGGGTCGAGCACCCACAGCGACACGTCCTTCAGCGAAGGCGGCACGTCGCCGGCCGCGAGGCGCGAGGCCAAGCCTTCGACCACGGCCGTCTTGCCGACGCCGGCCTCGCCGGTGAGCAGCGGGTTGTTCTGGCGCCGGCGCATGAGGATGTCGACGATCTGGCGGATCTCGTCGTCGCGGCCGTACACGGGGTCGAGCTCGCCCGCGCGCGCCTTGGCCGTGAGGTCGCTCGCGTACTTGGCCAGGGCCGAGCCGCCGACTGCGGGCGCATCGCCCTGGTGCTGCGCCACCGGTGCGCCACCGCCCGCGTCCGACGCGGCGTCGTAGTCGTCTTCCGGCGAGCCTTCGGTCCACGCCGCAAGCTGCGCGACCAGCACGTCGGGCACGAGCTTGTCGAACTCGCGCGAGATGCCCGAGAGCACCTGGCGCAGGCCCGGCGTCTTCACGATGCCCGCGAGCAGGTAGGCGCCGCGGATCGACGTCGCCTCGAAGCGAAGGCTGGCATAGACCCACGCACGCTCCACCGCATGGTCGACGTGCTCGGAGATGTCGCTGATCGACGTGGCGCCATGCGGCAGGCGGTCGAGCGCACGCACGAGGTCCTGCTCGACCGCATCGAGGTTGAGCCCGGCGCGCTTGATGATGCGCAGCAGGTCGCTGTCCTGCAGCTGCAGGATCTGGTGCAGCCAGTGCACGAGCTCCACGTAGGCATTGCCGCGCAGCTTGGCGAAGGCGGTGGCGGTTTCCAATGCCTTGTAGAGCATCGGGTTCAGTTTCGAGAACAGAGAGACGCGGCGGATGTCGGTCATGAGGAAGCCGGTGCGTTGCGGGAAAAGAGCGCCTCGGGCTGGAACACCATGTCGCCGGCGTCGGTGTCGGACAGGCGGGTGCCGAGCCAGCTGCCCCAGCCCAGGCGCTGGTCGCTGCTCAGCCGCATGCCGCGCGCCTCGGGCTTGCTGAGCACCAGCCGCAGCTCCCAGGCGAATTCGATGCCGACGTACTGGCGCACCCAGTCGACCACCTGCTGCAGCCGCGGGCTGCCGGGCAGGAACTCGCGGAACTGCTGCTGCGACAGCGGGCCGAGTTCGAGCCTGAACTTGCCCTGCGCATCGCGCACCGCCAGGCCGATGGTGGCGCCGCTGCCCAGCCGGTGGTTGCGCCCGAGCAGGCCGATGCGGCTGACCTGGCGCTCGTCGATGTGCACCCAGTCGCTCACGAACTCGACCACGCGCACGGGCACGTCGAAGTACAGGCGAAGAATCTGAATCAGCCCTTCGGGGTTGCGCGTCTGGCGCACCAGGTGCCCCGCCATGTGGGTGCGCGCATGGTCGGCGATGCGATCGCGCGCCTTCAGGCCGGGCTGCCCCATGTTCATGAGGCTGGCCACGTAGTCGACAAAGCGGTGGCCGTCGGTGCGGTCCAGGCTGTTGACCGATTGCGCGTCGGCCCAGGCGCGGTAGAACAGCAGGATCAGCCGGTGATGGAACAGGTCGGCGAATGCGCTGAGCGTGTTGTCGGCATGGTGGCGCTTGCGCTCGCGCGCGTACTCGGTCAGGTGCAGCGGCAGCGGGCCGTTGGGGCCGAACAGGCCGAAGCCGTAGATCGAGATGCGCGGCGCGCCGTCTTGGTCGACCTCGACGCCCGACACGTTCGACGGCGCGAAGGCCATCGAGGGTTCCTGCCCCAGCCGCAGCGGCTCGTCGCGCGGGCGCGGCGCGCGGCCCAGCAGCGGGTGATCGCCCTGCGCGTCGAGCCGGCGCAGCAGCATGAACAGGTCGTGCTCGAAGGGCTGCTCGACGAGCCGGGCCCACAGCGCGGGGTCGGCCTCGGGCACGCCGCGACGCGGCGGGGCTTTCGCCTTCGCTTGCGCCGGGCTTCGCGCCTCGACGGCCGCTTCTTCGCGCGCCTCGGCCTCTGCCGGCAGCATCTGCAGCATGGCGTCGTCGGTGAGGCCGGTCGTGCTCATACGGTCGGGCGGCGTCCCACGCGCGGGGTCCAGCGCGCAATTTCGCCGCGCTGCAGGCTGGACAGCGCGAACTCGGTGAAGGCGTTGAGCGACACGTGCCGGCTGAAGAACTGCTCCAGCACGGCGCCGAACAGGTACGGGCTCGTGCCCGAGAAGGCGACCTCGTCGATCTGCAGCGCGATCTCCACGCCGCGCCCGAACACGATCGGCCCCGGCTCGGGCAGGCGACGGAACACGGGCGCCAGCGCCATCGAGCGCACGCCCTGGATCTGCCGGCGCACGGCCGGGTCGGCGAGGTTGCCGTACAGGTCGAGCATCTCGCGCAGCGCGGCGGCGCCCTGCGTGGCATCGACGTCGGTCAGGCTCAGGTAGTTCAGGCCCAGGTGGCTGATGAGGCGCCAGGTGAGCGCGCCTTCGGCCAGCGCCGGGTACGGCCGCGACGGCCCGCGCAGGATGCGCACGCCGCGCACCGGTGCCGACACGCGCAGCGTGAAGTCCGATTCGAGCCCGGTGGGCAGCAGCAACGGCAGGTCGCGGTTGGTGCACAGCGCGTCGATGGTGATGTGGCGCAGGCTGTGCGGAAACGGTGCGTCGTGCTGGTCGACCAGTGACACGTACACCTCGCTGCCGGTGTAGCTGGTGCGCGTGCCCTGCGCGCGTGCGCGGTCGGACACCAGGCGCGGCTCGCGGCGCAGCGAGAAGTAGGCGCCGAAGTCGCCGTCGTCGGACGCGAACGAGCCCAGGAAGGGCCGGAACTCGCGCTCTTCGGAGCCATTGGCCATGTGGCCCGTGACGCGCTCGACGGTGAAGATCTCGAAGTCGCGCGGGCGCGTGCGGTCGATCACCGCATGGTGCTCGTGCTGGCCCGGCCCGACCGGGATGCGGTCGCTGCGGCGCGGCACGAGGTTGATGATGGGCGTGCAGAACAGCGAGAAGTGCCTGGCATCGACCAGCCGCTCCAGGTCGGCGTCTGCGCGGTCGAGCAGGATCACGATCTCCATCGTGGTGCCGCCGATGGCCGAGGCCGCTGCGCGCAGGTGCTTCACGCTGAAGAACAGGTAGCGCTCGGGAAAGGCGAAGTACTCGTGCAGCAGGCGGTAGCCCTGGAACGAGCGCGCGTCGTAGGGCAGCAGCGACTGCTCGGGGTCGAAGCCCTCGTGGCGGATCGCCTCGTCGCCCAGCGGCACGATGCGCGCCGTGCTGCCGGGGCCGGCGCGGCACACGGTGGCCACGCTGTGGTGAGCGACCAGTTCGAGCACGCGCAGCGCGTGCAGCTCCGCGCCCGAGAGAAAGAACTCGAGCCGATCGAGCGGCATCTCCGAAAAGCGCGCGCCGCCCACGGCCTCGAGCTTGATGGTGATCGCGCTCTTGGCCTGGCGCGCCGCCATCGGCAGCGCATGCGCGATCTCGGCCGGCACCGGGCCGAGGCTGGCCTCGGAAATCTTGATCGGCCACAGCGTGACGGCATGGCCCGTGCGGAACTCGCAGGCCGTCTGCTCGCCCTTGATCATGCGGCCGCGCAACAGCGTGTGGCGCGGCAGCTCGTAGCCCGCCTTCAGCGAGCCTTCGTTGAGGTTGCCGTCGATCTGCACCACGGCCATGGCGGGCAGCGGCGCGAGGAAGTTGGGGTACACCACCTCGAGCAGACGCTGCGAGAAGCGCGGAAACTCCGCATCCATCTTGAGCTGGATGCGCGCCGTGAGAAAGCTGAAGCCTTCGAGCAGGCGCTCCACGTACGGGTCGCTGACCTCGATGCCGCGCATGCCCAGGCGACCCGCGATCTTGGGGTAGCGCTGCGCGAACTCGGCCCCGAGCTCGTGCATGTAGGTGAGTTCGCGGTTGTAGTAGTCGAGGAGCTTGGCGTCCATCACAGCCCTCCCGTCGGCCGCAGCACCATGTGCCCGCTCTCGAGGTCGAGCTCCGAACGCAGGATGAATTCGATCGGGTACGGCACCGACCACAGCGTGCCGCGGATCTCCAGCGCGAGCAGGTTGTGGTGCTCCAGGTCGGTCGCATCGGTCACGCAGCGCACGTCGATGCTGTCCTTCATGATGCGCGGCTCGAAGTCGATGATGGCCGCGCGGATGGCCGCCTCCACGTCGGCGAAGTCGACCTCCGACATGCGCCCGCCGGCCCAGCCGCGCACGCCGTAGTTCACCACCGAGCCGCGGGCGCGCGGCATGCCGTTGATGCGGTGGTCGGCACCGAAGTTGGTGGTGTTGAGCAGCCACTGCAGGTCGCGCAGCACCGAGTCGCGCAGCAGCTTGCCGCTCATGAGGAAGGCGCCCGCGCGCTCCTGGCCGTTCTGCGGCGCCTTGTCGGTGAGGCGGTCGAGCAGCACCGGTTGCAGGCGGTCGCGCGCGACGCTTTCCTGGGCGTCGCCGTCGATGTCGGTGGTGACGGCGGGGGTCATGCGGGCGCGCCTTCCGTCGCTGCGGCGAACTCGATGCGCCGCAGGTCGAGCAGCGAGTGGTCGCCGGCCTCGCTGATCAGCGTGCGCTGGCCGATGCCCGCGAACTGGTCGTCGCCCGCGAGCGGCTGCCAGTCGGTGCGGCGGCCCAGCGCGGTCTCGTCGTCCAGGCTGTCGAGCGCGCCCGGGTAGCGCACGGGCACGAGGCCGTTGAGGCCGCGCCCGTCGTGCAGCTCGATCTCGGCCGGCGCCCACAGCAGGTCGACCAGGTGCTGCGGACGCGAGAACTTGATGCGGCGCACCGCCGGCAGCGGCAGCCACGCATAGCCCGAGGGCGTGAACAGTTCGAGCACGGCGCCGATGCGCGCGTCGCCGTCGCACAGCCAGGCGAAGTCGCTGTGCGCCGCGGGCTCGCCGTCGAGCGCCTGCACGGCCCGCGCATCGGAGCGGTCGACGGTGGTCAGCGTGCCCTGCAGCGCCGGCGCCGCGTCGCGCGCGGCCTCGCGCAGCGCGGCGGCCTCGTCGGCACGTTCGGCGGGCAACACGGCGGCACCGAGCAGTTGCTCGACCCAGTCGGCATTGCCCGAGACGATGGCCGGCGTGCGTCCGCCGCCGGCCCAGAAGTCGGAGCGCTCGCGCTCGCCTCGCAGGGCCATCGCGCAGGTGACGCTGGCCGGCGTGAACGTGGGGTCGAGCTTGGTGGCGAGCTTGAGCTGGTCTTCGGCCCGCTGCCATTCGCCGCGCAGCGCGAGGAAGTGGCACAGGGCAAGGCGCAGGCCGGCGTTCTGGGGACTGGCGCGGATCTGCCGCTGTACCCATTCGGTGTGCTCGGCCACGGAGCGCTCGCCCAGCACTGCAAACCCATCGCCCATGAAACTTCCCCGTTGACTGGCTGAAAGGTGAAAGGCGGCGCGCCGCGAAGGGGCGCCGCAGGAGACAGACAAACGGCTGTGGACCGCCGGCGGGGGCTGCATGGCCCTGAAGGCCACGGCCCCGCCGCGCAACAAGGAAATCAGGCTTCCTTGTTTTCCTTGATGTTCCAGCCCAGCACCGTCTCGGCGCCCTTGCCGCCCTTGTCGGTCTGTTCCCAGTACTGCTGTTTCACCTTCGCGGCCTGGAAGGCGTACTGCACGAGCACCGCGTCGCCGCCCTGCTCGGCCGTGTACTGCACCGAGGTGACGAGCACCTCTTCGAGCGTGACGCGCGTGTATTCGATCTGCGAGCCGCCGGCCTTGCACACGGCCACTTCGACCTTGCTCAGGTGCTTGCCGCTCGCGCAGTTCTTCAGCACCGAAGGCGCCGCCTTGTCGATGCGCGCGAGCACCTGCAGGTCGTTGAAGCTGGCCTTGCCCACGCCGCCGCCACCGCCGCTGACCATGTTGCCAGGCTGCGTCGCTCCCCATGCAAACGACTTGATGTCGGTCCAGTCCTTGTGGTTGGAGTCCTTGGACTCGCCGTTTGCACCCTCGACGCGCATGAACATGTCTACTGCCATGATTGACCCCCAAAAGTTATCGATGAATTGCCCGGTAGCGGGACAGTGGAATTAGCTGCTGTCCTTCTTGTTGGACGGCAGCTTCGAAACCAGCCGCAACGACACCGTCAGCCCCTCGAGCTGGTAGTGCGGCCGGAGAAAAAACTTGGCGGCGTAGTAGCCGGGGTTGTCCTCGATGGCTTCCACCTGGACCTCGGCCGCCGCCAGCGGCTTCATCGCCTTCGTGTCCTGCGACGAGGTGCCGGGGCTGCCGTCGACGTAGTTCATGATCCAGTCGTTGAGCCAGCGCTCCATGTCCTCGCGCTCGCGGAACGAGCCGATCTTGTCGCGCACGATGCACTTCAGGTAGTGCGCGAAGCGGCAGCACGCAAACAGGTACGGCAGGCGCGCCGCCAGGTTGGCGTTGGCCGTGGCATCGGCGTCGTAGTACTCGGCCGGCTGCTGCAGCGACTGCGCGCCGATGAAGGCCGCGAAGTCGGAGTTCTTGCGGTGCACCAGCGGCATGAAGCCGTTCTTGGCGAGCTCGGCCTCGCGCCGGTCGCTGATGGCGATCTCGGTCGGGCACTTCATGTCCACGCCGCCGTCGTCGGTGGGGAAGGTGTGGGTGGGCAGGTTCTCGACCGCGCCGCCCGACTCCACGCCGCGGATCGAGGTGCACCAGCCGAACTGCTTGAACGAGCGGTTGATGTTCACGCCCATCGCATAGGCCGAGTTGGCCCAGGTGTAGCGCGTGTGCAGCGCCGAATCGGTTTCTTCCTCGAACTCGAACTCGTCGACCGGGTTGGTGCGCGCACCGTAGGGCAGGCGCGCCAGGAAGCGCGGCATGGCCAGTCCGATGTAGCGCGCGTCTTCCGAATCGCGCAGCGAGCGCCACGCGGTGTGCTCGGTGTTCTGGAAGATCTTGGTGAGGTCGCGCGGGTTCGACAGCTCCTGCCACGAGTCCATCTGCATCACGGTGGGCGAGGCGCCGGCGATGAAGGGGCAGTGCGCGGCGGCGGCGATCTTGGCCATCTCGCCGAGCATCTCGACGTCGGGCGGGCTGTGGTCGAAGTGGAAGTCGCCGATCAGCGCACCGAAGGGCTCGCCGCCGAACTGGCCGTACTCGGCCTCGTAGATCTTCTTGAACATCGGGCTCTGGTCCCATCCGATGCCCTTGTGGCGCTTGAGCGAGCGCGCCACTTCGCGCTTCGACGCGCACATGACGCGGATCTTCAGCTGCTCATCGGTCTCGGTGTTGTTCACGAGGTAGTGCAGGCCGCGCCATGCACCTTCGAGCTGCTGGAAGTCTTCGTGGTGCAGGATCTGGTTGATCTGCTCCGACAGCTTGCGGTCGATCTCCGTGATGATGGCCTGCACGCTGCGGTAGGCGTCGTTCGAGATGGTGACGGTGTTCTCGAGCGCCTGCACGGCCAGCGTCTTGACGGCGTTCTCCACCGCCTCGCGCGCCTGCTCGGTCTTGGGCTTGAACTCGCGCTGCAGGAGGTCGGAGAACTCGTTGGGCTCGAGCGCTTCGACGGTGGCGGTGCGGGCGCGTGCGCCTTGCTGGGATGCGGTGCTCATGGTGCGGTCCTGTCGTCGGCTTGCTTGGCTGCTGCGGCATCGGCGGCCGCCTGCGCGACCGCGGGGTTGGGCGCGGACGCCAGCGACTTGAGCAGCGCCGGGTTCTGCAGCGCCTGCGCGATGAGTTGCTCGGCGCCGTTCTTGCCGTCCATGTACGAGAGCAGGTTCGACAGCTCGGTGCGCGCCTCGAGCAGCTGCTGCAGCGCATCGACCTGGCGCGCGATGCGCGCGGGCGAGAAGTCGTCCATGCTGTCGAAGGTGATGTCCACGTTCATCTGGCCTTCGCCGGTGAGCGTGTTGGGCACCTGGAACGCGACGCGCGGCTTGATCGACTTCATGCGCTCGTCGAAGTTGTCGATGTCCACCGCCATGAACTCGCGCTCCGCGAGGTCGGGCATGGGGTCGGTCTGCTTGCCCGCGAGGTCGGCGATGACGCCCATCACGAAAGGCAGCTGGATCTTGCGTTCGCTGCCGTAGATCTCGACGTCGTATTCGATCTGCACACGCGGCGCCCGGTTGCGCGCGATGAACTTCTGACCACTGTTCCTGACACGGTTGTCTGCCATAAGCGTCCTCTTGAAACTGAATGCATGGGTCGTACCGGTCGACCGGTGCCGGCGCGTTGTTCCTGCTCGCCGGCAGCAACGGCCGCTAGGGCAATGCGGCGTCGCCGTTCAACGGGCGGCCGGCAAGGCTTTCTATCTTTTGCAATCCCTCGGGCACGAGCTCTTCGATGATCTGGAAGAAGTTGAGGTCCATCAGCCGCTGGGCCCTGCGGATCAGCATGGGCGCCGGATGGCTCGGTTCCGTTCGTTCCAGGAACTCGCATGCTTTTTCCAACAACACTTGCACATCTTCACGAGCCGATATTTCAATCTCTTGAATACGCAGCGGACGCACTGCAGCCTGCGTGGCCGCTGCAACGTGCGCTGCGGGTGCGTGCACCTGCGACGCACCGCTTGTGTCTTCTGCACCGCCCACTGCCGACGCCTGCGGCACTTCGCTGTGCGGCTGCTCCGGCAGCAACTGGCCCACGGTGCGCAGCGACCGTTCGAGCCGAGAAAAATCGGGCGCCCAGCTCTGGCCCAGCGCGCGCTCGCAGGTCTCTCGGATGCGCTGCAGGAGTGCCAAAGCCTCACGCAGGGCCACGACCGGCGCCGCGGCCTTGTCGTGTGCGCGGCGTGCGGCCTCGCGCAGGCGGCCCACGCCGCCGGGGTAGTCCACCTGGTCGCTCTTGCTCGAATCGAGCAGCGCCTCGACCTGTCGCAGGCTCATCGCCGTGCCACCGTCTTCGAGCAGCCGCGCATCGCGCACGCTGCGTCCGAGCCCTTCGGCTTCGGCCAGTGCGGCCAGCGCATTCATGCGCGGCAGCGGGTCTTCGTTCGTGCCATCGACGACGCGCGGATGCACGTCGTTCCAGAAAGCCTGCAGCACCGCATCGACCTGGCGCAGCCCGTCGACATAGCCGGGCAGGCCGCGGCTTTCGGTCCATGCGAGCGTGAGCGGCACCAGCACGCGCAGGTCGCGCGTGCGCACGCACAGCTGTCGTGCGATGCGGTCTACGCGCGCCCAGTCGGGCGGCTCGGCGGGGATGATGGTGTCGCCGAACTGCTGCTCGCGCTTGCCCGTGGCCGCCTGTTGGAGCGCCATGAAATCGGCGTCGTATTCCAGATCTTCACCACAGGGAAGCGGGCCCTCGACGGGCGTCTGCAACAGATCGATCTCATTCGGCAGCAACCACGACTCCCTTGATTTATCCACTCGCGATGGTAGTCATCTTGAGGGTAAGAAGAGGCATGGTCAACCGCAACAGAATGCAAAGTGCAGCCTCTGAATTCCAAAGGAGTACATCTGCTTTTAAAGTGCAGAAGTACGGGCTACAGCAGCCGACGCGACGCGAGGTTGCGCATCAACGCACCGAGGCCGAAAGACCACCGTGGCGCCTGGTCTGCATGCACCACGCGGTTGTTCAACGCACCCAATTCAGGGGCCGCGATGCGCACATGGTCGCCCACGACATGCGTGAATCCTTGCCCCGGTACGTGACGGTCTTGTGTCGGCGCGAACATCGTGCCCAGAAACAACATGAAACCGTCTGGGTAGGCGTGGTGGCGGTTGAGTGTCTGCGCCACGAGGTCGAGTGGATCGCGGCTGATTTTCGACAGCGAGCTCGAGCCTTCGAGCGTGAAGCCCTCGGGGCCTGTCACGTTCAGTGCGACCGTGATGCAGCGCACATCTGCAATACCGAAGTGCGCATCGAACAGACGGATGAACGGGCCGATGGCGCACGACGCGTTGTTGTCCTTGGCCTTGCCCAGCAGCAGTGCGCTGCGGCCTTCGAAGTCGCGCAGGTTGACGTCGTTGCCGAGCGCGGCGCCGAGCACCTCGCCGCGGCTGTTCACCGCGAGCACGACCTCGGGCTCGGGGTTGTTCCAGGCCGAGTCCGCGTGGATGCCCACGTCGGCGCCCGTGCCCACGGCCGCGAGCACCGGTGCCTTGGTGAAGACCTCGGCGTCGGGGCCGATGCCGACCTCGAGGTACTGCGACCACATGCCTTGCGCGATGAGCACGTCCTTCACCTTCATGGCTTCGGGCGAGCCCGGCACGATGTCGGCGAGGTTGTCGCCGAGCACGTCGCCGATGGCCGCGCGCGTGGCCTCGGCGCGCGAGGCATCGCCGCGTGCCTGCTCTTCGATCACGCGTTCGAGCAGGCTGGCCACGAAGGTCACGCCGCTGGCCTTCACGACCTGCAGGTCGCAGGGGGCGAGCAGCCAGGCCTGGTTGTTGTCGCGCGTGCTTTCGTCGCTGTTGGCGAGCACGGCATCGAGCGCGGCGACGCGTGGCGCGGTGCCACTTTGCAATGCAGCGCGCACGGCTTCGGCCGGCGAGCCCTTGCCTTCGAGCAGGTCGCTCATGGTGGGCGCGAGCTTCGACAGGTCGTGCAGGCCATCGCCCTGCACGGCCACCAGCACCGGGCCCACGCCGGGTTGCCAGAGACGGCCGACAAGGGTGGCGCGCTCGGCGTCGCGGGGCAGGCTGGAAGCGGTCGAAAGGTCCAAAGGCATGGTGGGGTGTCTCCGTGAATAAGGTCTGCGCGCCATCGTAGCCGCGGGCCCACGGCCGCGCGCGCCGTGGGTCAGTGGCCCGGCGTGGCCCGCACGCGCGCGACCTCGGCGGGCAGGTTCGTCCAAGGCGCTTCCTGCGGCGCGAAACGTGCGCGCATGTAGCCGGCGAGGTCGGCGATCTGGCGGTCGTCGAGCGCCTCGCGGAACGCGGGCATGAAGCCGATGTCGCGGTGCGCGGGCGCGCGCACGCCGTCGAGGATGGTGCGCAGCAGGTTGTCGGGCCGTGTGCTCGTGAGGCTGCTGTTGAGTGCGAGCGGCGTGTTCACGCCCAGCAGCGTGGGGCCGTCGCCGTCGTGGTGGCACGAGGCGCAGGCGCTGTCGAACATGCGCTGCGCGGGGCCGAGCAGCTGGCCTTGCGTGCGCGCCGCGTTGTCGATGGCCTGTTGCGCGAGCGCCTGCGGTTGCGCGACCGGCTCGGGATTGAACGCGCCGAGGTAGACGGCCATCGCGCGCACGTCGGCGTCGGGCACCTGCGCGAGTTCGCGCACCACCTCGGCCATCGGGCCGCCCGCGATGCCGTGGCGCGGCGAGTGGCCGTTGCGCAGGTAGCGGTACAGCGCGTCGGTGTCCCACGGCACGGCGGCCTTCGACAGCTGCGTGAGCGCGGGCGCTTCCCAGCCATCGACCATCGCGCCCGAAAGGAACGCGCTGCCGCCCTGCTCCGCGCCGAGCGCGTTGCGCGGCGTGTGGCAGGCGCCGCAATGGCCCAGGCCGTTGACGAGGTAGGCGCCGCGGTTCCATTCGGCGCTCTGCGTGGGCACGGGCGGAAGCGGCGCGGGGTCGTGGAACAGCGCGTTCCAGCCGGCCATCAGCGGGCGCAGGTTGAACGGGAACTTGAGTTCGGACTTGGGCGTTTCCGCACGCACCGCCGGCATCGACATGAAGTACGCATAGAGCGCCTGCAGGTCGTCGTCGCTGGTCTTCGCGAAGGCGGTGTAGGGGAACGCGGGGTACAGGTGGTGGCCGTCGCGCGAGACGCCTTCGCGCATCGCGCGCTGGAAGGCGCTGAAGGACCAGCGGCCCAGGCCCGTCTCGGCATCGGGCGTGAGGTTGGTGGTGTAGAGCGTGCCGAAGGGCGTGTCCATCGCGCGGCCACCGGCGTTGGGTGCGCCGTCCGGCGCGGTGTGGCACACGGCGCAATCGCCGAGCGCGGCGAGCACGCGGCCGCGTTCGATGGTGGACTCGCTGTAGACCGGCGCGCTGAGCGACACCGGCGCGATGGCCGCACGCCAGCCGAGCAGGCCGGCGATGACGCCGAGGCCGCCGATGAAGAGCGCAGCGCCGGTGGCCCACAGGCCCTTGCGGCGCGGCCACAGGGCAGCGCTCACGCCTGCACTCGAGGCCGGTGGCGAAGAGGGCCCGACGGCATCGCCCTGCCCCGGAGGCGGTGGCAGCGAACCCCGGTTCAATTCCGCCAGCACCGTCTCCGGCGTGAACGGCGGCGAGCGGAAGCGCACGCCCGTCGCATCGAAGATCGCATTGGCGATCGCCGCGGTGCCCGGCACCGACGACGACTCGCCCGCACCCAGCGACGGCTCGCCGGGGCGCGGCATGTGCATCACCTCGATCACCGGCACGTCGCGGAAATTGAGGATCGGGTAGCTGCCCCATTCGCGGCTCGCGACCACGCCCGAAGGCAACACGCCCGAAGGCAACACGCCCGGCAACTGCGCGCCGCCCGTTGCGGCGCCCTGCTGCGGCGCGAACTGCACCTGCTCCTTGAGCGCGCGGCTGGTGGTCTGGATCACGTTGCCGTGCACCTGGTGCTCGACGCCCGCCGGGTTGACCAGCAGCCCCGCGTCGTGCCCCACCACCACGCGGCGCACATGCACCTCGCCGGTCTTCTGGTTGACCTCGACATCGGCCACCCACGCCGCCCATGCGGCGCCGAAGCCCGGCCACTTGCTGTGGATGTAGCGCGCGTACGCAAAGCCCTGGCCGAAGAGGATGTCGCCGCCTTCGCCGAGCCCGCCGTCGGCGTTCTCCTGCGGCCCGGTGCGCATGCGCCAGCCGGCCTTCTGCGCGGTGGCCTGCACGAGCTCGACCGCGCGCGGATCGTCCAGGTGCCGCAGGCGGAACTGCACGGGGTCGACACCCGCCGCCGTGGCCAGCTCGTCGATGTACGACTCGTGCGCGAACGAACTCGGCAGCGCCGACACGCCGCGCAGCCACGAGGCGCGCACGATCGGCGCCATGTCGTTGACCTTCACGCGCAGGTTGTCGTAGCTGTACGGTGGGCGCGCGGTGCGGTCGCCCATTTCGTAGGCCTGCGCCACGGGCTCGACCGTGCGCGTGAGCAGCAGCGCCAGCGTGGGCGCGCCGTTCGAGGGGTACGAGGTCTCGAAGTCGTAGGCCGCGACGCGGCCGTCGGCCATCAGGCCGCCGTCGATCTCCATGAGCTGCGCGGCGCCCTTGGGCTCCCACGCATGCTCCTGCTCGCGCGAAAGTTGCACGCGCACCGGCGCACCCACGGCGCGCGCGAGCAGCGCGGCATCGGCCGCCACGTCGTCAGCGCCATTGCGGCCGTAGCAGCCCGCGGCCTCCATGCGCACCACGTCGACCTGCACGTCGTCCACGCCCATGAGCTTGGCCAGATCGGCGCGCAGCACGTGCGGGTTCTGCGAGCCGGCCCAGCAGCGCAGCTGCATGCCGCTGCCGTCGGCCGGCTGCCACTCGGCCAGCGCGCACGAGGGGCCGATGGACGCATGCATCTGGTAGGGCCACACGTAGGTGCGCTGCATCGGCTGCGCGGCGGCGGCCATGGCGCCGTCGACGTCGCCTTCGTCGACCAGCAGGCGCTGCGTCGAGGGGTTGTCGCGCAGGGCCTGTGCCACGTCGCGCAGGTCGGGCATGCCGGGCCAGGGCTTCCAAGTCACGCGCAGCTCGCGCATCGCCTGCTCGGCGTGTTCCTCGCGCTCGGCGACGATGCCGACGAAGTCGCGCACCACGACCACGGCGCGGATTCCGGGGATGTGCGCGATCGATGCTTCGTCGACCGCTTCGAGCGTGTTGCCGATGAACTCGCCGTGGTCCGCGCCCGCATACGGCGGGCGCACCACGCGGCCGTGCAGCATGCCGGGCACGCGCATGTCGTGCACGAACACGAGGTCGCCCGCGAGCTTGGCCGGGATGTCGACGCGCGCCTGGCGCGTGCCGACGAGGCGGTAGTCGGCGGGGTTCTTGGGTGTCGTGTCGAGGTCCAGCCGCAGCACCGTGCGCTGGTGCGCCACGAGGTCCGCGTAGTTGAGGTGGCGCTCCGGCGCCTCGGCCACGCGCACCACGCCGTTGCGCACCTGCAGCGCATCGACGGCCACGCCCAGCCGTTCGGCCGCGCGCGCCAACAGCCAGGCGCGTGCCTGCGCGGCGGCCAGCCGCAGCGGCTGCGCGTGGATCTGGATCGACGCACTCGCGATGGTCGCGCCCTGGTTGGGCGCGCGCGCGGTGTCGCCGAGCATCATGCGCACGCAGGGCATGCCGAGGTCGAGCTCCTCGGCCACGATCTGCGCCAGCGCGGTCTGGATGCCGGTGCCCAGGTCGACGTGGCCGTTGAGCGCGGAGACGCTGCCGTCGTCCCACAGCGCGAGCAGCACCTCGTCGCCTTCGACGGGGTTGCTCGCAATGAAGGCAGGCTGGCCCTTCGCGGGCGGCGGCGGCGGCGGCGCCTCGCGCACCACCAGCAGCACGCCGTCGGCGGCGAGGAACTCCGCGCGGGTCTGCGGCAGGTCGGCGCGGCGCGTCATGCGGCAGGGGCGTCCGGCGGGGCCGCACGCAGGCGCACGGCGGCGCGCTGCACGGCGTCGAGGATCTCGATGTGCGTGCCGCAGCGGCACAGGTTGCCCGAGAGCTCGCTGCGGATGCGCGCCTCGCTCGCATCGGGGTCGCGCGCCAGCAGCGCGGCGGCCTGCATCACCATGCCGTTGAGGCAGTAGCCGCACTGCGCGGCCTGCGCGTCTTCGAAGGCGGCCTGCACCGGATGCCAGCGCCCACGCATGCCCAGGCCTTCGAGCGTGGTGATGTGGCGCCCCGCCACGCCATGCGCGGGAATCACGCAGGACCGCGCGGCCACGCCGTCGACATGCACCGTGCACGCGCCGCACTGCCCGAGCCCGCAGCCGTACTTGGGCCCGTTGAGCCCGAGGTCGTTGCGCAGCAGGTGCAGCAGCGAGGCTTCGCGCGGCACGCCGGCGAGCGCGTGCGCCCGGCCGTTGACCTGCAGGTGCAGCGGCTCAGCGCCGCAACTGGCCGTCACGGGTGTACATCTCCAGGTCCACGAAGGTCGAGCCGTTGTGGTTCTTCGCGCTGTAGTCGACGGGGAAGTCGCCGAAGCGCGTGCTGCCGATGCTCTCGAGCCCGGCGATGAAGCTGTCGCGCGTGAGCGCCTTGCCCGCGCGGCGCAGGCCCTCGGTCATCACGCGCGCGACGATGTAGCCCTCGAGCGCGGTGTAGCTGTCGATCTTCTGGCCGAACTCGGCGCGGTCGCGCTGGTAGTCGGCCACGATGGGCACGCGCTGCGCACCGGGCGGCGGCACGATGCTGGCCGTGACCAGCCCGGCGAGCTTGCCGTCCAGCCGCTTGGCGGAACCGGCCGCGTCGGTGATGCCGACCGACAGCGTGTACAGCGGCGCGGCCGCGCCGCTCGCGCGGTAGTCGCGGATGAAGACCTCGGTCATGCGCCCGGCCATGATCATCACGACGGCGCCGGGGCGCCCCTCGGCGAGCCCGCCGATCACCCGCTTGGCGTCTTCGGCGGCGATGGCCATGGGCAGCGTCTGCACCACCTTCACCTTGTACTCGGCGGCCAGCTGCTCGCAGGTGGCGAGGTTCGACTTGCCGAAGGCGCTGTCCTGGTAGACCACGGCGATCGACTGGATGCCCAGCGTCGAGAGGTGGCTGATGATCTTGCGCAGTTCCAGGTCGTAGCCCGCGCGCACGTGGAACAGGTAGCGGTTGGTCTTGGTGCGAAACGACGTGGTGCCCACCAGCGGCGCGAACATCGGCACGCCGGCCTTCTCGGCCAGCGGCATCGCGGCCGCGAGGTTGCCCGTGGCGACGTAGCCGGTGAGCGCGAAGACCTTGTCCTCGTCGATCAGCTTGGCGGTGTTGACGGCCGTCTTCGCGGGCTCGTAGGCGTCGTCGTAGGTGACGAGTTCGATCTTGCGTCCGTGGATGCCGCCCGACTTGTTGACGCGGTCGAAGTACAGCTGGATGCCCGCGCGGTAGTCGACACCGAAGTCTTTCGCCGGGCCGCTGAACACGGCCGACTGGCCGATGCGGATGGTCGTGTCGGTCACGCCGTTGTCCGCGCGCGCCGGCCGCAACAGGCCGGGGCCGAGCGCCAGGGCCGCGCCGCCCGCCACCAGGGTGCGCCTTGAAATCGAAAGCTTCATGCGTCGTCTGTCTCTTTGTTGTTGTCGTCGGAAGGGTGTTGCCGCGGCGGCGCCGCGGACTTCGGGGTCGTCAGCCGGCCTGGATGTCGCCGGACTGGATGCGCTTGACGCCCTTGGCCGTCATCTGCTTCCAGGCGGCGGCCAGCGAACCGTTGAGGTCGATGCCGCGCGTGGCGTCTTCGATCACGTAGGCCTCGAAGCCGGCCTTGCGCGCGTCCATCGCGGTCCAGGCCACGCAGAAGTCGGTGGCCAGGCCGGTGACGAACACGGTCTTGATGCCGCGGGCCTTGAGGTAGCCGGCCAGGCCGGTGGCCGTCTTGTGGTCGGCCTCCTCGAAGGCGGAGTAGCTGTCCATGTCCTTGTGGAAGCCCTTGCGGATGATGAGCTGCGCGGTCGGCACCTTGAGCTCCTTGCCGAGCGCGGCATCGTCGGTGCCCTGCACGCAGTGGTCGGGCCACAGCACCTGCGTGCCGTAGTTGAGCTTCGTGGTCTCGAAGGGCTTTTTGCCGCTGTAGGTGCTGGCGAACGAGGCATGGCCCGCCGTGTGCCAGTCCTGCGTGACGACGATGTTCTGGAACGCGGGCGCCAGCGCGTTGATGACCGGGATCACCTCGTTGCCGCCCTTCACCGCGAGCGTGCCGCCGTCGAGAAAACAGTTCTGCACATCGACCACGATCAGCGCGGCCTTGCCACCGGGCTTGATCTTGCCGGCCGCGAAAGCGGAGAGGCCGAAACTGCCGAGGCTGCCGACGAGCCCCAGGGCAGCGGCGGACTTCAAGACGGTTCTGCGATGCATGGTGTGGACTCCGGTGGTTGAGGAAAGGAAACGGTCAGACGCTGAGGTAAGCCCTGCGCACTTCTTCGTTCGCGGCCAGTTCGGCCATCGTCGCGTGATAGCGGATCTGCCCCTTCTCGAGCACGTAGGCGCGGTCGGAGACCAGCTCGGCGAAGTGCATGTTCTGCTCCGACAGCAGGATGCTCACGCCCTGCGCCTTGAGCTCGAGGATCATGTTGGCCATCTGCTCGACGATGACGGGGGCCACGCCCTCGGAGGGCTCGTCGAGCAGCACGAGGTAGGGGTTGCCCATCAGCGTGCGCGCCACGGTGAGCATCTGCTGCTCGCCGCCGCTCATGCGGCCACCGGGGCGGTTGGGCATCTCGCCGAGGTTGGGGAACAGCTGGAACAGGCGCTCGGGCGTCCACAGCGGCGCGGCCGTGCCGTCGGCCCATTGGCGCGCAGGCTGCTTGCCGACCTCGAGGTTCTCCATCACCGTGAGGTCGGTGAACACGCGCCGGTCTTCGGGCACGAAGCCCAGGCCGAGGCGCGCCGCGTGGTGCGGCTCGCTCTTCGAAATGTCGTGGCCCAGGAAGCGCACGGCGCCGCGGCGCTTGGTGAGCATGCCGATCAGCGTCTTGAGCGTGGTCGATTTGCCCGCGCCGTTGCGGCCCATGAGCGCGACGACTTCGCCGCGCCGCACTTCGAGGTCGACGTCGTAGAGGATCTGCGCGGCGCCGTACCAGGCGCACAGGGCCTTGGCCTGGAGAAGAGGTTCATGCGTGCTCATGCGGCAACTCCCAATGCGGCGGCCTTTTCGGCGATCTTCTCGAAGGTCTTGCCGCTGCCGAAGTACACCTCCTGCACCTTCGGGTGGTCGCGGATTTCCAGCGGCTTGCCCTGCGCGATGAGGCGCCCGCGCGCCAGCACGATCATGCGGTCGGCGTACGCGAACACCACGTCCATGCTGTGCTCGGTGAAGAGCACGGCCATGCCGCGCTGGATGACGAGGTCCTTGGTGAGCGCCATGAGCGAGTTGCGCTCCTGGGGCGCCATGCCGGCGGTGGGCTCGTCCATGAGCAGCAGCTTGGGTGAGTTGGCCATGGCAATGGCGAGTTCGACGCGCTTCACGTCGCCGTAGGCCAGCACGCTGCAAGGCCGGTCGGCCTGCGCCTTCATGCCGACCTGGTCGAGCAGCGCCAGCGCTTCGTCGCGCTTGTGGTCGGCCGCGCGACGCCACATCGAGAACAGCTTGTGGTCGTGCGAGAGCAGCGCCATCTGCACGTTCTCGACCACGGTGAGCGAGGCAAAAGTTTCGGCGATCTGGAAGGTGCGGCCCACGCCCTTGCGCCAGATCTCGCGCGGCTTGCGGCCCACGAGCTCGTGGCCGTCGAGCGTGATCGAGCCCTGGTCGGCCTTGAGCTGGCCGTTCACCATGTTGAAGGTGGTCGACTTGCCGGCGCCGTTGGGGCCGATGAGCGCAAGCAGCTCGCCGGGCGGCAGCTCGAAGCTGATGCCGTCGACGGCCTTCACGCCGCCGAACGATTTGCCGAGGTTGGTGACTTTGAGGAGGCTCATGCCTTCACCTCCTTGAGCTTGGCGTCTGCGTCTGTTTCATGCTTCGGTGCGCGCCAGCGATCGACGAGCTGCTTGATCGAGCCTGCAATGCCCTGCGGGAACAAGAGCACCAGGATCAGGATGATGGCGCCGAGCATCGCGCGCCAGTAGTCGGTGTTGCGCGCCACCGTGTCGTGCAGCCAGGTGAAGGTGACGGCGCCGACCACCGGCCCCGCCAGCGTCTGGATGCCGCCCAGCAGCACCATCACGAGGCCGTCGACCGACTTGCCGACCGACAGGCTCTCGGGCGAGATGCTGCCCTTGGAGAACGCATAGAGCGCACCGGCCAGGCCGGCCACGGTGCCCGCGATGACGAAGGCCGCCCACTGCATGCGCTTGACGTCGATGCCGATGGCATCGGCGCGCAACACCGAGTCGCGGCCCGCGCGCAGCGCATAGCCGAAGGGCGAGAACAGCACGCGGCGCAGCCACCACACGCCCGCGCCCACGAGCACCAGCGTGAGCCAGTAGTACACCTGCTTGTTCGACAGCCACTCCGACGGCCACACGCCGGTCAGGCCGTTGCTGCCGCCCGTGAAGCTGTCCCACTGGTAGGTGACGGCCCAGGTGATCTGCGCAAAGGCCAGCGTGAGCATCGCCAGGTACACGCCCGACAGCCGCACGGCGAACCAGCCGTAGACGAAGGCGCCGAGCGCGGCCACCAGCGGCGCGACCACCAGCGCCAGCTCCATCGGCAGGTGCAGCGCGCGCACCAGCAGCGCTGCGCCGTAGGCCCCGAGGCCGAAGTAGGCGGCGTGGCCGAAGGAGTGCATGCCGGCCGGCCCCATGATGAAGTGCAGGCTGGTGGCGAACAGCGCGGCGATCAGCAGGTCGATCATCAGCACCGTGGTGTAGGGCGAGCCGGCCGTCAGCAGCGGCAGCGCGGCCAGCACCAGCGCCAGCCCGGCGGCGGCCACGATGTAGGCGGTGCTCGGGCGGCGCAGCGGCTCTTCCTGCATGCCCACGTAGCGGCTCGGCGCCTGCGGCCGGCCGAACAGGCCCCAGGGGCGCCACACCAGCACGATGGCCATCACGAGGAAGTCGACCATCAGCGTGAGCTTGGAGAACGACACGTCGATGCCGAAGATCTGCACCACGCCCAGCCAGATGCACACGGCCTTGATCTCGGCGATGAGCAGCGCGGCCACGTAGGCGCCGGGCAGCGAGCCCATGCCGCCGACCACCACGACGACGAAGGCGGCGCCGATGGTGTTCAGGTCCATCTCGAGCGTGGCGGGTTCGCGCGGCAGTTGCAGTGCGCCGCCCAGGCCCGCGAGCAGCGCGCCGAGCGCGAACACGGCGGTGAAGAGCCAGGCCTGGTTCACGCCCAGCGCGCTGACCATCTCGCGGTCTTGCGTGGCGGCGCGCACCAGCGTGCCGAAGCGCGTGCGCGTGAGCAGCAGCCACACGAGGCCGAGCACCAACGGGCCGACGACGATCAGGAACAGGTCGTAGGAAGGAAACTGGCGACCGAGGATTTCGACCGAGCCCTTCAGGCCCGGCGCGCGCGGGCCGAGCAGTTCGTCAGGGCCCCAGAGCCACAGCACCGCGTCCTTGATGACCAGCACCAGCGCGAAGGTGGCCAGGAGCTGGAACAGCTCGGGCGCCTTGTAGATGCGGCGCAGCAGCAGCACCTCGATGAGCGCGCCCAGCACGCCCACCGCGAGCGCGGCGATCAACAGCGCAGGCCAGAAGCCCACGCTCGGGCCGAGCTTCTCGACGAGCGTGTACGCGACGTAGATGCCCACCATGAAAAAAGATCCATGGGCGAAGTTGACGATGCGCGTCACGCCGAAGATCAACGAGAGGCCGGCCGCCACCAAGAACAGCGAAGACGCGCCGGCCAACCCGTTGAGCAACTGAACAACGAAGCCTGAAAAGCTCATGAGGGACCCTGAGGAAACTGGAGACACCGCGCCCCGCCGCGCTCAAGAAGCGGCGGCGGACGCGTTGCAGGAGCCGTGCGGTCAGTCCGCAGGGCGCATCTTTTTCACTTCTTCGTCGGTGGGCTGGAACTTGGCACCGTCGAGGTACACGTAGTCGACCATCACGCCCTTGCCGCCGTCGTTCTTGGTCTTGCCGACGTACGCGCCCATGGTGGACTGGTTGTCCTGCGCGCGGTAGCTGATCTTGCCGAAGGGCGTGTCGACCTGCAGGCCCTTGAAGGCCGCGACCAGCTTCTCGGTGTCGGTGCTGCCGGCCTTCTTCACACCGGCCGCGATCGAGTAGATGGCGCTGTAGCCCACCACCGAGCCCAGGCGCGGGTAGTCCTTGAACTTGGCCTGGTAGGCGTCGTTGAAGGCCTTGTGCTCGGCGGTCTTCACGCCGTACCAGGGATAACCGGTGACGACCCAGCCGTTGGGCGCCTCGTCCTTCAGCGGGTCGAGGTACTCGGGCTCGCCGGTCAGAACGCTCACGACCTCGCGGTCCTTGAACAGGCCGCGCGTGTTGCCTTCGCGCACGAACTTGGACAGGTCGGCGCCGAACAGCACGTTGAAGATGGCGTCGGGCTTGGCGTCGGCCAGGGCCTGCACGACGCTGCCCGCATCGACCTTGCCCAGCGGCGGCGCCTGCTCGGCGACGAACTCGACGTCGGGCTGGATCGCCTTGAGCAAGGTCTTGAAGGTGGCGACCGACGACTGGCCGTATTCGTAGTTGGGGTACACGATGGCCCAGCGCTTCTTCTTGAGCTTGGCGGCCTCGGGCACCAGCATCGCGACCTGCATGTAGGTCGAGGGGCGCAGGCGGTAGGTGTACTTGTTGCCGTTGCTCCAGACGATCTTGTCGGTGAGCGGCTCGGCGGCGAGGTAGAAGAATTTTTTCTGCTTGGCGAAGTCGGTCAGCGCCAGGCCGGTGTTCGACAGGAAGGCGCCGGCCAGCACGTCGACCTTCTCGCGCGAGATGAGTTCTTCGGCCACGCGCACGGCGTCGCCGGGGTTGGCGTTGTCGTCGCGGCTGATGAGCTCCAGCTTCTTGCCGTTGACGCCGCCCTTGGCGTTGATCTCGTCGACCGCCAGTTCCATGCCCTTCTTGTAGGGCTCGAGGAAGGCGGGCTGCGCCTTGTAGCTGTTGATTTCGCCGATCTTGATCACGCCCTGCGCATGCGCGGGGACGAGGGCGGTGGCCAGCGTGACGACGGAAGCGGCGCAGAAGGCAAGGCGCAATGGATTCATCGGGAAGCTCCTAGAAGTTCGAACAGAAAACACGATGCGGGTGACGATGCAATGACAGGTCAGCGAAGACCGTCTTCGCCCTTGATTTCACTGACCTGCAGGCCGCCGATGCGCGGCAGCGGTCGGCCGCTGTCGGTGACGGCCACGGCCACGACGATCTCGTTGGCGCGCGGCGCGTCGCTCACGCGGGCCTCGACGGCGTCGAAGTGGCTGCGCACGAAGGCGGCGTCCTTGTGGCCCAGCGGCACGTCGATGGCGGTGCCCAGCGTGCCCTGCTTCTTGGCCGAGGGCACGAGCGCCGCGCCCTTCTCGACCGCCACGCGCAGCGGCGCGCCCAGCTTGGGATGCAGGATGGCGGCGGCATGCTCCAGCTCGCCGCGCTCGCCGACGATGGCGGCCTTGCCGTAGCTCTGCGCCTGGCCGGGTTCGATGCCCAGCGCCTTCACGGCCTTCTGGCCCAGCAGCGCGCCGAGCTCTTCGCCGATGGCGATGAGTTCGTCGAGGTTCTCGCTGTAGCGGCCGGCGTAGGGGTTCTCGATCACGGCGATGGCGACGGCGCGGCGCGTGGGCGGCGTCACGTCCTGGCCCATTTCCTTGCGGGTTTCATCGACCTGGATGACGAGCTTGCGGATGTTGGCGGTCATGTCTGTATGTTCCTTGTCTTGTCTCTTGTCTTGTGCGGTCAGCGCAGGCCGTCCCACTTGCTGATGTCCTTGGCGAGCAGGCCGCCGACGCGCGCATGCACACGGTAGCCGGTGCTCATCGCGAGGATGAAGACGATCTCGTCGGCCATCGGCGCGCCGGGCACGCGCACCTCGATGGCGTCGAACTGGCCGCGCACGTAGCTGGCGTTGATGTTGGTGAGCGGCACGTCGAGCGCGGCGCCGGGGGGGCCGACCTTCTTGGTCGAGGGCACGATCGACAGCGCGTTGCCGGGCTGGCCGGTTTTCTCTTCGGCCTTGCCCGCGGTGTAGGCGGCGCGGCTGCCCTTCCAGCCGAGCAGCTCGCGCATCGCGTAGCCGCCGGGCACGTGCCACAGCGCGCCGTGCTCCAGCTCGCCGTCGGCGCCGACGATGGCGCCCTTGCCGTAGGTGGCGATCTGCTCGAGCGGCACGTCCATGGCGGCGTGCAGCTGGTGCGCCATGTCGACGCCCACGGGGTCGAGCAGCGCCATCATCGGCAGGATGTCGGGCTCGTAGCGGCCCGCGAAAGGATTGGTCAGCACCGCGCCGATGGCACCGCGCACCAGCGGCGTTTCGGCACGCGGGCCGAACTCGTGGTGGATGTGCTCGACATGGGTGAAGACGCGACGGATTTCGATCATGAAAAAGAACCTTGCTTTTCGTTAAGCAAATACTGAACCAACTGCTTCGGGCAGCGCGATGTCCAGCGACTTCGAGCATAAGGGTTCCACCCGCCGCCACTGCCCCTGGCAAACGAGCAGAACGGCCCACACGAGCCCCCTTTTCTGCAGCGCGCGGGCGCACGCCGCGCCCGCATCGAGTGCATGGTGCACCTGCGCGGGCGCCAGCGGCGGCACGTCGACGGTGACGAGGGTGTCGCCGAGGTCGCTGTCGTCCTTGCAGGCGCTGGCGGGCAGGCGCTGGATGGCGGCGTCGGCCACGTCGACGGCGTTGGCGATCACGGTGGCAGCGGCGTCGGCCTGCGCCGCGGTGGCGGCCAACACCGTCACGCTGTCGGCGATGCCCAGCGAGAAACTGCGCCCGCGCCAGCCGCTGGTGGCGACGCCGCGCACCGGCTGGTCGGCGTGCAGCTCGAACTGGCCGTCGGTGGTCAGCATGCCGCTGTCGCGCCAGTCGAAGCGCGCGAGGTCGGCGAACAAGCCCACGCGCGCCGTGTGGCCGGGCGCGAGGTGCAGTGCGATGTCGCCGCCGTTGTTGATCCACGCGCGCTCGATGCCGGGCCGGTCGTAGAAGGCGATGAGTTCCTGCGCCACGCTGCCGGCCACGGCCGCCATCGGCGTGAGGAACAGCGGTGAGAAGGCATCGCAGGCGTCCCACATGCGCCGCGCGACGACGCCGCGCGGGCGCTGGCGTGCCGCCACGGGCAGGCGCAGCTGCGGCAGCTCGCGCACGAGTTCGTCGAGCACATGACCGAAGCGCGCCCAGGCCGCGTCGTGCGCGGCGGCGACGGCGTACGGGTCGCCGTGCGCTTCGGCCACGATGTCGATCGGGCCGTGGTTGAAATGCCAGCGGCCCGCGTCGAGCGCCGTGCGTTGGGCGGACATGGTGTCAGCCCAGCATCGGGGCATGGCCCAGGGGCCACGGATTGGCATCGTCGATGACGAGCCATTGGCGCGCCAGCGGTGCGCCGTCTTCCTGCCACGCGCCGCGCGCGAGCGCCTGCTCGAGCGGGAAGATGTGTTCGACGTGCCCGCCGAGCGCCTCGTAGTCGTCGCGCCGCATGCTGAATTCGATGGGCGCGACGATGGCCGGCGTGGGCACGGTGCCGAAGCTGTTGTCGGGCATGCGCATGACGTCGGCCATCACGGTGATGCCGCCGCCGGGCCACACATAGGCCGGCGCGCCGCCGCAGGTGACGTTGACCAGCGCGCGCTTGATGGCGCGCGTGAGCAGCACCGGGTTCTCGGTGACGCCCGCGCGCAGGCTGCCGCCGGCGCCGCCGAGGAACAGCACGGTGCACAGCGAGGGCTCGCAGTTCTCGCCGATGCGATCGACGATGCGGCGCACCTCGGGCGGCATGGGCTGCTCGATCGGCTTCAGGGCCTCGTCGAGCACGTACCACTGCGCGTGCTCGCCGGTGGTGGAGGTCATGAGCAGGCGCAGGCCGGGGCGGGCCACGCCCTCCTCCCAGCCCTCGATGATCGCCAGCGGGTCGGCGATGTCGGTGCCGCCCCAGCCGTTGCCGGGGTTCGCGACCTGAAAGTAGCGCCCCGGCGTCGACTTGCGCCCCAGCATCTGGATGCCCGAGGGCGTCATGTCGAGGCAGCGGCCGGCCTGGTGCTCGGTGAGCACGCCGGTGATGTGGTCGTCGACCACCACCACCTCGTCGGCCACGCCGGCGAACTGGCGCGCGAAGATGCCCACGGCGGCCGAGCCGCAGCCCACGCGCATGCGCTGCTCTTCCACGCCGTTGACGATGGGCGCCTTGCCGGCCTGGATGACGAGGCTGGCGCCGCCGTCGATGGTGCATTCGACCGCCTGCTTGTTGCCCAGCAGCTGCATGAGCTCGGCCGTCATGCGACCCTCTTTCTTGCTGCCGCCCGTGAGGTGGTGCACGCCGCCCAGCGACAGCATCTGCGAGCCGTACTCGGCCGTGGTGACATGGCCCACGACCTCGCCCTTGTAGCGCACGTTGGCCTGCTCGGCGCCCAGGAAGCGGTCGGTGTCGATCTTCACCTTGAAGCTGCAGTAGCTGAAGATGCCTTCGGTGACGACGGTGACCATGTCGACGCCCTGGGCTTTCGAAGCCACGATGAAGGGCGCGGGCTTGTAGTCGGGGTAGGTGGTGGACGAGCCCACGCCGGTGACGAAGACCTCGTCGGCGTGCAGCAGGTCGCCGTTCCAGTCGGGCGCAGCATGGGCCTCGGCCGCGTCGGCGCCGGGCCGGTCGAAGGGCACGAGCGCCGGCTGTTCGCTGGCAAGCGTGCGGCGCAACAGCACCACCGGGTCGACGCGCACCAGCACGCCCTGGCGGTTGGCGTAGCGGTCGCAGGCGCCGGTGCGGCCGTCGGAGATCTGGCACAGCACCGGGCAGGCGTTGCACTCGACCTTGGCGGTGCTCATCTTCTCGTTGCGCGGCGGCGCCTTGCCGAAGGCGGCGCCCCCGGCCTGCGCGACCAGGGGCATGTCGATGCCGGGCAATCCGTCTGTCTTGGTGTGTTCAGTCATCGGGGCGATCTCGTGGTGTGGTGCTGTCGGAGCGGGTCTTCAGACTCCGGAGGTTTGCAACAAACGTGCCGTGCAGGTGCTTGTGCGGCGGCTTTCGTTTGTGTAGCATCCCCTACACTTTCATGTTGCGTTCACTACATCAAAGGTCAATGTAGCAAACAGGCCCGATGCTTGCAATGGTGTTTTCTCGCGGTGTTCATCGGGGTTTTTCCGACCAACGACAATGGAGGGTTGCTAGCCGGCCGATGGCGGACGCCCCAAAGGCGTGCATTTCGGCTCAGCCACCCTTTTCTGTCTTCAACCAACACTTGAGTTCTGTATGAGTGCATTCAGCGAAGAACGCGTCCTGAGCGTCCACCACTGGACCGACCGCCTGTTCACCTTCACCACCACGCGCGACCCGGCGCTGCGCTTCTCGAACGGTCATTTCACGATGATCGGCCTGAAGGTCAACAACAAGCCCCTGCTGCGCGCCTACAGCATCGTGAGTCCGAACTACGAGGAGCACCTGGAGTTCCTGAGCATCAAGGTGGAAGACGGCCCGCTCACCTCGAAGCTGCAGCACATCCAGGTGGGCGACACCGTGATCGTGGGCCGCAAGCCCACCGGCACGCTGCTCATCGACTACACGCTGCCGGCCAAGCGCCTGTACCTGTTCGGCACGGGCACCGGCCTGGCGCCGTTCATGAGCATCATCCGCGACCCCGACACGTACGAGAAGTTCGAGCAGGTCATCCTGGTGCACGGCGTGCGCCAGGTCGACGAGCTGGCGTACCACGACCTCGTGACCGACCACCTGCCCAAGCACGAGATCCTGGGCGAGATGATCGCCAAGCAGCTGCTGTACTACCCCACGGTCACGCGCGAGGAGTTCCGCAACCAGGGCCGCGTCACCGACCTGATCGAGAGCAACAAGCTCACCGACGACCTGGGCCTGCCCCCGCTGAACGTCGAGGAAGACCGCGTGATGCTGTGCGGCAGCCCCGGCCTGCTGGTCGACCTGAAGCACATCCTGGAAAAGCGCGGCTTCAAGGAAGGCAACACCTCGACGCCGGGCGACTTCGTCGTCGAACGCGCCTTCGCCGAGAAGTAAGCAATAGAAGAGGCGCTGCGCGCACGATGGCCGACTCCCGCTCCGTCAGCAAGCCCAAGCCCCAGCGCCGCACCGGCGTGCGCGAGGCCGCGGCCCAGGCCACGCGCGACAGCATCCTCAAGGCGGCGACCAAGGTGTTCGCCAAGTACGGCTACGACGGCGGCAGCGTGGAGAAGATCTCCAAGGCCGCCAAGTCGTACGACCGGATGATCTACTACTACTTCGGCAGCAAAGAGGGCCTGTTCATCGCGGTGCTCGAGGGCATCTACCAGCGCATGGACGATGCCGAAGCCGCCATTGCGCTCGATGCCTCGCGGCCCGTGGAAGCGCTCACCGAAGTCATCCGCTTCGTGCTCGGCTACTACCGCAAGAACCCCGAGTTCGTCACGCTGCTGAACACCGAGAACCTGCACAAGGGCCGGCACATCTCGAAGTCGCTGCGGGCGCGCGAGTACTCGTCGCGGGCGGTGGCCATCATTTCGGAAATCCTTGCCAGCGGCGCGGCCCAGGGCCTGTTCCGCACCGACCTCGTGGCGCGCGACATCTACCTGCTGATCGCGTCCACCGGCTATTTCTACACCTCGAACCGGCACACGCTCACGGCCTTCCTCGGCGAGCCGCTGGAGTCGCCGGAAGCCGTCGCGCACTGGGAAGATTTCGTGATCGAGACCCTGCTGCGCACCGTGCGCGCGGACGAGGTATCGGACAACCGCACCCCTTCCCCACCCCACGACGAGGACACAACGAAATGGCAGAAATCGCAGCCGGCGCAAAGTCGGGCAAGGTCGTCATAAAGAACATCGGGCTGCTGCTCTCGGGCGACATCGACAAGCCCATCCTCGACGCCGACACCCTGGTGGTGAACGACGGCCTGATCGTGGCGGTCGGCAAGGAGAAAGACTGCGACCTCGAAGGCGCCGTCACCGTCATCGACGCGAAGAAGACCTGCGTCGCACCCGGCCTCATCGACAGCCACGTGCACCCGGTGTTCGGCGACTGGACGCCGCGCCAGGGCCAGATCGGCTGGATCGACTCCACCATGCACGGCGGCGTGACCACCATGATTTCCGCCGGCGAGGTGCACCTGCCCGGCCGCCCGAAGGACATCGTCGGCCTGAAGGCGCTGGCCATCACCGCGCAGCGCGCCTTCGACAACTTCCGCCCCGGCGGCGTGAAGGTGCTCGCCGGTGCGCCGGTCATCGAAAAGGGCATGGTCGAGAGCGACTTCAAGGAACTCGCCGAGGCCGGCGTGGGCCTCTTGGGCGAAGTGGGCCTGGGCTCGGTGAAGGCCGGCTACGAGGCCAAGGAGATGGTGGCCTGGGCGCGCAAGTACGGCATCCAGAGCACGATCCACACGGGCGGCCCGTCGATCCCCGGCTCGGGCCTGATCGACAAGGACGTGGTGCTCGAAGCCGACGCCGACATCATCGGCCACATCAACGGCGGCCACACCTCGCTGCCCGAGGCGCATGTGTGCGAGCTGTGCGAGAAGAGCTCGCGCGCCATCGAGATCGTGCACAACGGCAACGAGAAGGTCGCCATCGCGGCGGCGAAGGCCGCGCTCGAACTGAAGTGCCCGCACCGCGTGATCCTGGGCACCGACGGGCCCGCGGGTTCGGGCGTGCAGCCGCTGGGCATCCTGCGCATGGTGGCGATGCTGTCGTCGATCGCGAACATCCCGGCCGAGCTGGTGTTCTGCTTCGCCACGGGCAACACGGCGAAGATCCGCAAGCTCAACTGCGGGCTGATCGAAGTGGGCCGCGATGCCGACTTCGTGTTCATGGACCGCGCGCAGCATTCGCCCGCGCCGGGCCTGCTCGAAAGCGTGCAGCTGGGCGACATCCCGGGCGTGGGCATGGTGATGATCGACGGCCTCGTGCGCTGCGGCCGCAGCCGCAACACGCCGCCGGCCACCGAGATCCCGGTGGTGGTGTCGGGCGGGCACTGAGCGCGCTTGAACGCGCCCGGCGGCGGCCTCAGCCGCCGCTGCGGTGCGAGCGGAAGACCAGGTAGCGCGCCGAGAGAAAGTTGGCGCCCAGGCCCGCGATGCTGCCCAGCGCCACGCCGAGCGCGGCGGCCCAGCGGCCTTCCACCCAGTGCAGCGTGAGCACGTAGGTGCCGTAGTTCAGCACGGCGCCGGCCAGCATGGTCGTGAGGTAGCCCAGGTATTCGCGCCAGACCGAACGCCCCGTGGCGGCGCCGGCCGCGCTCGCCGCGAAGGTGTAGCGGCGGTTGTAGAGCCAGGTGGTGGTGGCGGCGGCCAGGAACGACACGACGCGCGCGCCGTACCACCCCAGGAGCGGCGCCAGCAGGTAGAGCACCGTCACGTCCACCACGAAGCCGATCACGCCGGCCACGGCGAACGAGAGGAACTCGCGCCCGATCTTCATCGCGCCGCCGTCAGTGCGCGCGCAGGCTCTTGCGCAAGCTCTCGCGCACGCAGGGCTGCGCCAGGTAGCGCAGCCGCTTGGCCTCCTGCCGGCCGAGCGTGACGGTGTGCATCACCACGCCGCAGACGAAGGACAGCAGCGCCGCCAGCATCGCGCCGGTGGCGAGCACCGCCGTGGGCAGCCGCGGCACCAGGCCGGTGTGGGCGTAGGTCATGAACAGCGGCAGGGCCAGCGCGAGCGCAGCGATCGCGAGCACGGCCGCGACGATCGAGAAGAACTGCAGCGGCCGCTCGCTGACGAACAGCTTGCCGATGGTCTTCAGGATGCGCCAGCCGTCGCGGTAGGTCGACAGCTTGCTGTGCGAGCCTTCGGGGCGCGTGCTATAGGCGGTCGCTTCCTCGGCGTAGGGCATGCGCAGCTCGAGCGCGTGCACGGTCAGCTCGGTCTCGATCTCGAAGCCCTGCGACAGGGCCGGGAACGACTTGGCGTAGCGGCGCGAGAACACGCGGTAGCCCGAGAGCATGTCGGTGAGGCCGCCGCCGAAGAGCTGCGCCACGGTGCCCGTGAGCAGCCAGTTGCCGAAGCGGTGGCCGGCGCGGTAGGTGAGCGCGTCCTGGCCGTCGTCCACGCGGCTGCCGACCACCATGTCGAGATTGCCCTCGACCAGCCGCGCGATGAGGCGCGGCGCGGCGGTGGTGTCGTAGGTGGCGTCGCCGTCAACCATCACGTAGATGTCGGCCTCGACGTCGGCGAACATGCGCCGCACCACGTTGCCCTTGCCGCGTGCGGCCACGTGCGTGACGATCGCGCCGGCCGCGCGGGCCACGGCGGCCGTGTCGTCGGTGGAGTTGTTGTCGAAGACGTGGATCTCGGCGCCGGGCAGGGCCGCGCGAAAGCCCTCGATCACCTGGGTGATGGCCAGGGCCTCGTTGAAGCAGGGAATGACGGCGGCAATGCGCGGCATGGCGGACACGGGGGCGGGTCGGTGGTCGGTCGTCATGGAGCGGTCGTCGGAAGGAGTCGGTAGGCGCGGCTGCCGTCTTGGTCGTGCAGCAGGCCATAGTACTGGTCGAAGCCGGGCCGCACGCTGAGCACTTTCACCATCTCGGGCGACATGACGACGGTGGTGAAGCCCTCGGCCGCCAGCTTGCGCGCCGTGTCGCCGGGCGGCATCAGCAGGTAGTCGCGGTAGCGCCAGCGCCCCAGCGTGTCGCCCCAGATCGGGTTGGGGCCGTAGTAGATCGCCTCGTTCAGCGCGATCTGGTAGACGCGGCCGGTCACGTTGCGGCGCACGTAGTCCATCACGCCGTAGCCCGGCACGTGCTTGCGCAGGAAGGCCTCGCGCGCCTCGGGCGTGAGCGAGATCATCGACACCTTGGTGGCCGTCTGGCCCACCGACACGGCGGCCAGCACGGCCAGCAGCAGCACCACGACCCAGTCGCCAATGCCGGCGCCACTGCGCGGGCCGTCTGCAGCGACCGCCGCGGGCGCTGCGCGCAGGCGGCGCACGCCCGCCGCGATCCAGCCGAACAGCACCTGCCAGCCCACGGCCGCCGTCATCGCGAGCAGCGGGAACGAGGCCATGAGGTAGCGCGGGTAGCGCGAGGTCACGACCCACACGGCCACCGAGTACAGGCAGAACCAGCCCGCCGCGCGCACGGCGGCGGAGCGCTTCCACCACACGCTGAAGGGCGCGAGGAACACCGACCAGATCAGCGCGTTGGGCATCTCGGCGTGGTCGCGCACGTCGGCCACCTGCTGCACGTAGTCGGCCGGCACCCATTCGGTGAAGCCGAACACGCGCGCGCCGATCGGATTGAAGGGGTCGCCCGTCATGATCGCGTTGCGTGCGTACCAGTAGATGCACGGGATCAGGAAGCACAGCAGCGCGGGCGCCCAGGCCCGCCACACGCGACGCTCGTGGCGCACCACGAACACCGCCACCAGCGGCAGGAAGATCAGCGCCTGGTACTTGGAGCCCGCCGCCACGCCGAGGCAGAACGCCGCCAGGCAGAGCCAGCGCGAGCCGTCGCGCAGCGGCTCGGATTCGCGCCACCACCACAGCGCCACGCAGGCGGTCAGCACGAACAGCGCCACGCCCATGTCGATCAGCGCGTTGGCGTAGTCGCCCATGCCCAGCCAGATGGCCGCGCCGATGCAGGCGGTGAGCCGGTTGGCATGCAGGATGCCCAGGCGGAAGATCATCAGCACCGACAGCGCGCCCGCCAGGGCGTTGAGGAAGTGCGGCAGCACGTCGTCGCCCACCTGCAGCGCGGCGGCGTACAGCAGGTTGTAGTTGTACGGGAACCAGGGGTAGCGCAGCCAGTCGTGGATGCCCAGCGTGCCCTGCTGCGCCACGAGGCGTGCATACGGCAGGTGGTACATCAGCTCGTCGAAGGCGGCCGGCGGCGCGAGCGGCGCCACCAGCGCGGGCAGCGCGACCAGCGCCAGCGCGATGGCGGCGATGCGTTCGAAGCGGGTCCACGGCGCAGTGGGGGGCGCGGCCGCGCGCAATGCGCGGATGTCGGCGCGCCAGCCGCGCCACTGCCACGCGGCGGCCACGACACCCGCGCCGATCAGGCCCAGCGTGGCCTCGCGGCGGAAGAGCCCGAAGATGGCCAGCGCCTGGAAGGCACAGATGTAAAGGCCGACGCCGAGCGCGGCCGACATGGCCGCCTCGAGCCAGGCGTCGCGGCGCGAGGGCGGGCGCAAGCGCGCGAGCACCGCGCGGCCGGCACCCCAGCAGGCAATCACGAAGATCGCGAACTGGGCGTAGTGCGCGGCGGCAAAGATCAGCTTCTGAATATCAACTCCCGTGGCCGGTCACTCCGGTCGCGCCGACCGGCCGGCAGGTTCAAAGGTTCGGCGCCAGCAGGCGCTCGAGCTCCGCTTCGCTCGTGCGGCGCCGCGCGGCCTGGTCCTGCAACTGGTCGTGCCCGATCTTGCCGACGTTGAAGTACGTCGCATCGGGGTGCCCGAGGTAGAAGCCGCTCACGCTGGCGGCGGGCATCATAGCGAGGCTCTCCGTCAGGGTCATGCCAATGTCCGCGCAGTTCAGAAGGTCGAACATCGGGCCCTTCACGCTGTGGTCGGGGCAGGCCGGGTAGCCGGGCGCGGGGCGGATGCCGCGGTACTTCTCGGCAATCATGTCGTCGTTGCTCAGGCCCTCGTGGGGCGCGTAGCCCCACAGGTCGGTGCGCACGCGGTGGTGCATGGCTTCGGCAAAGGCCTCGGCCAGCCGGTCGGCCAGGGCCTTGAGCATGATGGCCGAGTAGTCGTCGAGGTCGTCCATGAAGAACTTCTCTTTCTTCTCGACACCCAGGCCGGCCGTGACGGCGAACACGCCGACGTAGTCCTTCACGCCGCTGTCCTTGGGCGCGACGAAGTCGGCCAGGCAGCGGCTGGGGCGCATCACGCCGTCGATCATCTGCTTCTCGGTCTGCTGGCGCATGCCGTACCAGGTGAGTGCGACTTCGCTGCGCGTCTCGTCGGTGTACAGCTCGATGTCGTCGTCGTTCACGGTGTTGGCGGGCCAGAAGCCGACCACGCCGCTGGCGCTGAGCCAGCGCCCTTCGATGAGGCGCTTGAGCATGCGCTGGCCGTCGGCGTACACGCGCACGGCCTCGGTGCCGACGATCTCGTCCTTCAGGATGGCGGGGAACGGGCCGGCCAGGTCCCAGGTCTGGAAGAACGGGCCCCAGTCGATGTACTTGGCCAGCTCGGTGAGGTCGAAGTTCTTGAACACGCGCCGGCCGATGAACTTGGGCACCGTGGGCACGAAGTTCGCGAAGTCGACGGGCGTCTTGTTGGCGCGCGCCTTGGCCAGCGGCCACATCGGCACCTGCTTCTTGTTGGCGTGCTGCGTGCGCACCTTCTCGTAGTCGGCGTTGATCTCGTCGATGTACGCGGTGGCCTGGTCGGAGAGCAGGCTCTGCGCCACGCTCACGCTGCGCGAGGCATCGGGCACGTAGACCACGGGGCCTTCGTAGTGCGGCGCTATCTTCACGGCCGTGTGCACGCGGCTGGTGGTGGCGCCGCCGATGAGCAGCGGGATCTTCTTGATGCGGAAGTGGTCGTCCTTCTGCATCTCGCCGGCCACGTACTGCATCTCTTCGAGGCTGGGCGTGATGAGGCCCGACAGGCCCACGATGTCCGCGCCCTCGACCTTGGCCTTCGCCAGAATTTCGTGGCACGGGACCATCACGCCCATGTTCACCACTTCGAAGTTGTTGCACTGGAGCACGACGGTGACGATGTTCTTGCCGATGTCGTGCACGTCGCCCTTCACGGTGGCGATGATGATCTTGCCCTTGGTGCGCACGTCGCGGCCCGCGGCCTCGTCCTGGCGCTTTTCTTCCTCGATGTACGGAATGAGGTGGGCCACGGCCGACTTCATCACGCGCGCCGACTTCACCACCTGCGGCAGGAACATCTTGCCCTGGCCGAACAGGTCGCCCACGATGTTCATGCCGTCCATCAGCGGGCCTTCGATCACGTGCAGCGGACGCCCGCCCTTGGCGAGGATCTGCTGGTAGGCCTCTTCGGTGTCCTCGACGATGAAGTCGGTGATGCCGTGCACCATCGCGTGCGACAGGCGCTGGTTGACGTGCACCGGGTGCTCGGGCGTGCCGCGCCATTCGAGCTTCTTGCTGTCGTCCTTGGCGCCGCTCTTGGCGGTCTCGGCCACTTCGACCAGGCGTTCCCCGGCGTCGGAGCGGCGGTTGAGCACCACGTCTTCCACGCGCTCGCGCAGCGTGGGTTCCAGGTCGTCGTACACGCCGACCATGCCGGCGTTGACGATGCCCATGTCCATGCCCGCCTGGATCGCGTGGTACAGGAACACGGTGTGGATGGCCTCGCGCACCGGGTCGTTGCCGCGGAAGCTGAAGCTCACGTTGCTCACGCCGCCCGACACCTTGGCGCCGGGCAGGTTCTGCTTGATCCAGCGCACGGCGTTGATGAAGTCGACGGCGTAGTTGTCGTGCTCCTCGATGCCGGTAGCGATGGCGAAGATGTTCGGGTCGAAGATGATGTCTTCGGGCGGAAAGCCCACCTCGTCGACCAGCACGCGGTAGGCGCGCTCGCAGATCTCGATCTTGCGTGCGTAGGTGTCGGCCTGGCCCTTCTCGTCGAAGGCCATGACCACAGCGGCGGCGCCGTAGCGCTTGACCAGCTTGGCCTCGTGCTTGAACTTGTCGACGCCCTCCTTCATGGAGATCGAGTTGACGATGCCCTTGCCCTGGATGCAGCGCAGGCCGGCCTCGATGACCTCCCACTTGGAGCTGTCGACCATCACCGGCACGCGCGCGATGTCGGGCTCGCTGGCGATGAGGTTCAGGAAACGCACCATGGCGGCCTTGCTGTCGAGCATGGCCTCGTCCATGTTGATGTCGATCACCTGCGCGCCGTTCTCCACCTGCTGGCGCGCGACGGCCAGGGCGTCCTCGAACTGGCCGTTCAGGATCATGCGCGCGAAGGCCTTGGAGCCGGTGACGTTGGTGCGCTCGCCGATGTTGACGAACAGCGAGCCTTCGCCGATGGCGACCGGCTCGAGGCCGGACAGCTTCATGGGAGGGGGAGCGACGGGAGCGGAAACGGATGCGGGAATCTGGGACATGGCCTCACCTGCGGAAGAGTCGGACAGGCGAGCGTCGTTGTCGCCCCAAGCCTGACGATTCGCCTCTGTGGCGAACCGCTGCAACGCTCCTTGGGAAGTCGCGCATTTTAGGTCGATTCGATTGCGCCCTGGGAAAACCCCAGTTTTCATTCCTGCACGTGTCAACAGAATGCGCCCACCGTTTCTGAACGAACGTTCGTGTTTTTAACCAAACGTAAGGGAGTTCGCCGATGGCCAGGAAGTGGAATGTCCGGTTGCAGCATGCAGCCACCCCGATGCGCGCCGTGGCCTTGAGCTGCTGCCTCCTGGCCGCCGCGGCCCTCGCGGTTCATGCGCCACCGGCGCGTGCCGCCGCCGGCGACAGCGCCACGCGCGTCGAGGCCCGCGTCACCTCCGACACGGCGAAGACGAAGTACCCGATCGTGCTGGTCCACGGCCTGCTGGGCTTCGACAACCTGCTGGGCGTCGACTACTTCTACGACATCCCCGGCAGGCTGGCCGCGGCGGGCGCCAAGGTGTACGTGGCGCAGGTGTCGGGCACCAACACCTCCGAGATCCGCGGCGAGCAGCTGCTGCAGGAGCTCAAGACCATCCGCGCGCTGGAGCAGAACCCCACGCTCAAGTTCAACCTCATCGGCCATTCGCAGGGCTCGCCCACGGTGCGCTACGTGGCGGCGGTGGCGCCCGACATGGTGGCCTCGGTCACGTCGGTGGGCGGCGCCAACGGCGGCTCGAAGGTGGCCGACCTGCTGGCCAAGCTGCCCGAAGGCGGCATCGGCCAGACCCTGGTGGTGAAGGCCGTCGGCCTGCTGACGGGGCTGATCGGCTTTCTCTCGGGCAAGGACCCGAGCCAGCTGCCCGAGGTGCCGCTGAACGCGCTGGCCTCGCTGACCACGGCGGGCGGCGCGGCCTTCGACGCCAAGTTCCCGCAGGGGCGCCCCGCGCCGGGCTCGTCGTGCGACGTGAAGAGCGGTGCGGCCGTGGCCAACGGCGTGCGCTACTACTCGTGGTCGGGCGTGTCGACCAGCTTCAACCTGTTCGACCCGAGCGACACGGCGCTGTCGACGCTGGGCAGCCTGTTCTTCTTCGGCGAGCCCAACGACGGCCTGCTCGCGGTCTGCACCACGCGCCTGGGCACCCACCTGGGCGACTACCGCCAGAACCACCTGGACGAGGTGAACCAGGCCTTCGGCAACACCTACGGCAGCCAGTTCCCGTACTACGAGAAGAAGCCGCCGGAGCTGTTCAGGGAACAGGCCGCGCGACTCAAGAGCGCGGGGCTCTGAGGACGCTGCGCATGCGCGGTGTGGCCTTGACCGTCGGCGCGGTCGCGCTGGTGGCCGCGGGGACCGGCTGGCTGGCGCTCGGCCCCGGGGCGGTCGATGCGCCGCAGGCCGCCGCGCCCCGCACCACGGCGGCGGTCGCGGTGCCCACCGCGCCTCGTCCGGAGCAGTCCACCGCCGCGGCCCCCGACGCCCTGCTCACCAGCGACCTCATCACCCTCTTCGACCAGGTGCTCGCCGAAGCGCAGGCCGACAGCAAGGCCACGCTGATGGCCCGCGCACCCGCCCTGCTCGCCCAGCGCCTGCGCGAGGACTGGCGCGTGCGCGCGCTGGGCCTGCTGGAGCGCTACGTCGACATGCAGGAGGCCCTGCGCACCCTGCAGCCGCCCGCGCCGGGCGACCCGGCCTTTCTGCGGCGCAGCCTGGAGGCGCGCGAGGCGGTGCGCCGTCAGTTCTTCGCGCCCGAGGAAATCGAAGGCCTGTTCGGCGACCAGATCCGGCAGGACAGGTTCATGGCCGAGAAGATGGAGCTGCTGTCCAACCCCGACCTCACGCCCGAGCAGCGCGCCGCGGCGCTGGCCCAAAGCGAGCAGGCCTGGCTGTCGCCGGCGCAGCGCGAGGTGCGCAAGGAGGCGGTGGCCCATCTGGACGTGATGCGCCAGACCGAGGCGCTGCAGGCGCGCGGCGCCAGCCCCCAGGAGCGCTTTGCCGCGCGCAGCGAGGCCTACGGCTACGAGGTGGCGCGCGGCCTGGCCACGCTCGACCAGGAAACCCAGGAATGGAATGCCCGGCTCGACCGCTACGCCAGCGCGCCCGAGGCCGAGCGGGCCCAGCTGCGCGAGACGCTCTTCAACGAAAACGAGCGCCTGCGCCTGAGCGGTGCCCTGGCGATGCGCTCGGCCGCCGCGTCCAAGCCGGCGAAGTGAATCGGCTAAGTAAGCGCAGGCTTACGCAGGCTGCGCTTCGCCCATGGCCGAGGCCGGCAGGCCGAACACGCGGTCGAAGGCCCAGTTGAAGACGAAGGTGTAGACCAGGAAGAACACCACGAGGCCCAGGTCCATCACCAGCGCCTGCCAGAGCGACACGCCCAGGCCCCAGGCCAGCATCGGCACCAGGAAGGCGATCAGGCCGCCCTCGAAGCCGATGGCGTGGGCGATGCGGCGCTTCAGGCTGCGCCCGCGCACCGCCTGGCGCGACTCCCAGCGCTCGAACAGGGCGTTGAAGGTCAGGTTCCAGATCACCGCGATGACCGAGGCGCCCACGGCCAGCAGGCCCGAGTGGCCGAGCCCCGCGTCCGACATCAGGGCCAGGCCGGCGCTGGCCGCCACGATGGCGATGCCCTCGTAGAGGGAGATGTAAACGATCCGACGCTGAAGGCCCTGCATGACTGTTTCTCTGTGTGTTTGACTGCGATGGAGGGACTTTATTTGCTTTTAGTTGATATAAAAAGTTAACTTATTTCAGTTTTATTGATAGATCGGGGCGCCATGGCTTTCTCCAGCGACAACGTCGAGGTCTTCCTGGCCGTGATCGACCACGGCTCGTTCTCGGCCGCCGCGCGGGCGCTGCGCAAGGTGCCGTCGGCCGTCAGCATGGCCATCGCCAACCTGGAGGCCGAACTGGCGCTGCCGCTGTTCGACCGCAGCGGCCGCGAGCCCCAGCCCACGTCGGCCGCGCGCTCGCTCGAGCCGCAGGCGCGGCTGCTCGCGGCGCAGCTGCGGCAATTGCAGGTGCAAGCGCTGGCGCTCACGCAGGGGCTGGAAGACCGGCTCACGCTGGCCATTGCGCCGGAGCTGCTGGCCGCGCCCTGGAGCGGGCCGCTGGCCGCGCTGGCCGACGACTACCCGCTGCTGCAGGTCGAGGTGCTGGCCGCGCCGCAGGCCGACGCGCTGGCGCTGCTGCACAGCGGCCGGGCGCAGCTGGCGCTGGTGTTCGAGCGCCCCAGCCTCGACGGCCGCGAGGGCTTCCAGGAGGTCGGCAGCGACACCATGGTGGCCGTGATGGCGCCCGAGCACCCCGTGCTGCGCGCCGCGGCCGGCGGGCGCCTGCGCGAGGAGCACCTGACCAACACGCGCCAGATCGTGGTCGCGGGGCGCGACCTGGCCACCAGCGACCCGCGCTTCGTGTTCGCGCGGCATGTCTGGCGCACCGACAACGCGCTGGCCGCGCTGAGCCTGATCACCGCCGGGCTGGGCTGGGGCTGGCTGCCGCGCAACTTCGCGCGGCCCCACGTGGCGGCGGGCGCGCTGGTCGAGATCCCGTTCGAGAACCTCAGCAACGGGCTGGACCTGTGGGTGGACGTGGTGTGGTCGCGCGAACGGCCGCTGGGCCTGGGCGCGCAGCGCTTCGTGGCGCTGATCGCGCGCGACCGGCAGGCGGCAGCCGGCATCGGGACGCCGGCCGTGTGAGCCGGGTCAATTCTTTCCGTGGCCGTGGCCGTGCCCGCCTCCACCGCCGTGCCCACCGCCCCCGC